>DASWMM010000471.1:0-2520 GCA_036399755.1 Allosphingosinicella sp. | reverse complement strand
TCCTCTTTATTGTTAGCCATGTAGCCTCCGATCGAGACCCGTCAGTCACCCTCTAAGAACCATGGTCCTAGTTTCCCAACGAATCTCTAATGAAAACCTCGAATAAACGCCTCGAGTTTTCATCCAAAATATGACGATCTCAGGATCATCAAGACCACTCCGGTCGTTATCTTCTTTGATGCAATACGTATTTTTCAATACGGCGTCGGGGCCAATTTCCCGTGCATAATCGACCAGAGCACTTAATTCGATCTGTCCGAGTTTATCCCACCGCAAAATCTCGGCGTGTAAACCCATGGACAGGTATAGAGACCATGTTTCCATAACCTTTCCTCCACGTTTGAGCCGTGGAACTTCCGGGCACGGCTCTACCCGAGGGTTGTTCAGGAAGCATGTAAAATCCCTTGATCGTGCTGCCGAACCGAAACGCCGTCGATTCAATGCGTCGACTTCTTAGGCCGTAAGCCATCTGATGAGCGCCCATGTCGATCTCCTCCTGGAGTCCAATTAATCGAGAATCACTCCCTAGCGCATTCCGATACGGAATACAACAGTTAGTTATAATTTCGTGGACCCATAGAGGGGGCGGACAGTTAAGAGGCGAGGCCGCGCTCAATGAGACGTCGTATCGCGTCTGAACGAGACGGCCTCGGCTCCGGCTGCCGCACAATCCACTCGGCGATCGCCGCCTCCAGCTCGTCAGACCAGCGGACCGTCCGCACCGGGTCGCTGCCGGTGGCGGGGCGGCCGCGGGGTCTTTTTTGTGTTTCAGCTATTGACCCGCCCCTCGTTTATACGTAACACGGCAAAAGAAGGAGAGAAGGCACCCGCCTCGCTCCGGCTCTGACCAGCGAACACCGCCCTGTAAGAGGAGGCGAAGGATGGCTGTTGTGCAGCTTAACCTGTCGCGCCGCGCGCTGCTAGGCGCTGCGTTCGCCGCGCCTGTGTTGGCCGTTGTGGGAGACGCGGTGGCGCAAGGGGTAGGGCAGGGGCCGGTCCTCTCCCGTCACCCCGGACTTGATCCGGGGTCCACCTTCTCCCTTCTGCCCTCCCCAACCGTTGAGCAAGAAAGGTGGATGCCGGATCAAGTCCGGCATGACGTAGATGCCTGGGACCGCTCAAAGGCGCGGTTCGGGCAGGCCGATGCCGAACTCACCGCCCTCGCCGGAGGGCCGGACGACAACCTCTACAACCGCGCCGCCACCCGCCACGACCGCGCCCTCGTCCGCCTGCTCCGCACCCCGGCCCCCGACGCCGCCGCCCTCGCCGACAAGATCGACCTCCTCATCGCCCACCAGGCCTGGGAATTCCGCGCCGCCGACACCTGCCTGGCTGCTCTGGCCGCGGACGCGCGATGTTTAGCTGAGGAGAAGTAACACCGAAACGGATATAAGTAGCAGCTTCTGCGTCTCCAATAAACGTGTTAAGACTGCCGCCGACTCATCTTGTACCGATGTGGCTGTAAGCAAAGTTTACGGAGGACACGATGAAACGAATCGGACTTCTTCTGTCTGTTGCAGGTATGTTGTCGCTGGGTATGGCGCCCGAACAGGCAGCCGCCCGGCACGGCCGCGGCGGCTATGAATCGGGTAGCGGGCGTGACGGGGCCTCGCGGCAGCGCCGGGAACCGCGATCGGAGCGGCGTTACGAGCGCGTCGAACGCCGGGCCGAGCGCCAGGAGCGGCGGCGAGACGCCCCGGCCGCCCGCGAATATCGCGACGAAGCCCGCATGGGGCAGGCGCGCCGCGAAGGCAGCGCGCCGGAAAGGCAATCGCGAACGGCTTCGCGGCCTTACGACTTCAACGACAGTTACGATAACCGGGCCCGCCGCGGTTCCGGCACGGCGCGGCTACCGCAGCGGGAATCGCGCGCCTACGATCGAAACGATAACTACGGCGAGCGCGTGGGCGATGGCGCGGCCACGCGGGCCGGCCGTTTGCCCCAACGTGAGGCCCGTGCCTCACGGGCGAGCGACAGGGAAAGCGGTAGCGATCGCCGGGAGCGGGCGGAGGAGCGCGCCGAGCGTCGGGACGACCGCCGTGTGGATCGCAGCCGCCATCCCCGGGTCACAATGGAAAGCCACTATTTCCCCGCCGCACCCACGATCGCGCCACCGCGCTCCTACGGCAGCGCGCAAGCTACGTCGCGCGCGCCTGCGGCATCGCCGCGGCAAGCGCCCGCCCCGGCGCGTAGCCAAAGCAGCGTCTGCAACTATTCAAACCAGGCGCAGCGCACGGCCTGCCTCAATAGCCGGCTCCAGCAGGGCAACCAAGAAATTGCGAGGATCAACCGCAACAATCAGCGGCTTGATGACGCTCGCACGGTAACTTGTGGCGTCCGTTCCTTTGGTGGCTACCTTGCCAGCGGTGTGGGCGCCACTCAGGCCGCTAAACGGGCCGGAAAGAAGGGTTGGGTTGCTGGCTGGGTGGCAGGGCGCGGCGCCTACAATGGTGCCACCTCCGGCCTAGACAAAGCCCTCCGCAATCCTCAGCCCTGTGTCCCCCGCGCGCGTTAAAGCCA
>DASWMM010000470.1:0-13174 GCA_036399755.1 Allosphingosinicella sp. | reverse complement strand
AGGAAGGTGTTCGGAAGGCCCGAGCTTTCGATGTACGAATAGTTCAGGTTGGTACCGAAGCCGGAAAGCAGGCCCGGAAGGAAATCGAAGGTGTGCTGGTAGGCAACCTCGAAGCCCTTGATCTTGCCGTGGCCGTTGAAGTTGGCCGGGCCGCGGGTCTGCGCCGGGAAGGTGATCCCGTTGTTGGTGATCGGCACCGGAATGGTGGACTGGTAGAAGAAGTTCTTCACGTCCTTGTAGAAGAGGTTCGCGGTAAGCGAGCCGACCTTCGAGAAATACCATTCGGCGGTGGCATCGAACTGCCACGCCGTTGCGGGCTTCAGCAGCGGATTGCCGATCGCGGCAACCAGGTTGCCGTTCCCGTCGACGCTGAGATCGAGATAGCTGCGGACGTAGGACGATTCCGGCCGGGTCAGCACCTTCGAGCCGGCAAGGCGGAACTGGAGGCCGTTGCCAACCTCGAGCTTCAGGTTCGCGCTCGGCAGCAGGTAGGTGTAATCGTTATTGACGCGGTTCGGAATGATCGAGGAATTCACCCCCGAGAACTGCTGAAGCTGCGCATAGCCCGCCGCGCCCAGGTTGCAAACGCCGCCCGGGGTGCGCGGCTGGGTTCCCGGGGGAGCCCCCGCCGGAGTGCCGGCAGCGCAGCGAACCGCGAAGGACGAGGTGACGCCAAGATCACCCTGGTTGGGAATGCGCGACGCACCGAAGGAGCTGAGATCGGTCTGCACGAAGCGCACGCCGGCGTTGCCGGTGATCCGCGGCCCATCCCAGACATTTTCGGTGTCGAAGTTGACCATCACATAGGCGTTCTTGTCGCGCTGATGAATGCGCTGGACCTCGTTGGGGCGGTATTGCGTGCCGGCGATGACGTCGGTGCGCTCATCCAGGCGTTCCCAATCGTTGGTCGCTCCCGCGCCATTCTGGGTGTGCCAGATGTTGTTGATGTTCTTAAGGAAAACAGACGCCGCGTCGTAGCCCTCGATGAGATCGTTGGCGTAATAATAACCGCCGGTCGGCCCGGGGGTGGCGCCGCGGAAGAAGTTCGGGAACTCATAGAATTCGGCCCGCTCGCTGCCCGCCTGGGCGATCGAAACCGGCGCGGTGCCCGACCAGACTTCGCTGAGCGCGCCCCAGTTATACACCGAGTAGCGAACCGTCTGGTCGCGATCGGCATAACGGGCGCCGAACTTGACCTTGCGCAAGAACGCATCCTCGCTGAGATCGTAAGCGAGATCCGCCTTGAACGCGAATTCCCGGCCATCGCTGTCTTCGGCATGGTCCATGGCGGCGCGCCAGAACTGGACGCGCTGATCGCGGAAATAGGCATCGTCGCTGCCGATGGTCATCAGGCCGTTGGGGGCGGCCCACGCGGCCGCAAGCGTCAGCGGCTTGTGCGGGATGACGACGGGCAGGTCGCCGGTGAGGTCGATTTCCTGGTCGGCGAAGGTCGATCCGAAGACGCTCATCGAGAAATTGTCATGCCGCGACTTGGTATAATCGCCGTCGAGCTGGATCTGAAGGCGGTCAGTCGGCTCCCACTGGAAGTTCACGCCGATATCGTCGACCTGGTTGCGGTCCCGCGCCTGCTGGCGGCCGAGCGACTGCTGAATGCCGCCGGTGGGAACAAAGGTGCCGGCGCTGCCGCTGCTTGCGTTGCGCCAGCCGGTGCCCGGAAGGGTGATGTAGCCCTTCTCGAACAGGCCGTCGGCATCATATTGGTAGTTCTGCAGGGCGCCGGTCGGGCATTCGGCGCGGGTCGTGCCGTTGTTGTTGTACAGCGGGCCGTTGGTGTTCTGCTGGCAGCCCGCCGGATAGGTGTTGTATTCCGAAAGATCGGGCGCGGTTTCAAACGTGCGCTCGTTGGTGTTGTTGCTGCTCTTCGAGCGGATATACTGCACGGTGGCGAGCATGGAGCGATCGTTCGACTCCCACTGGCCCGCAAGGGCGACGCCGCTGCGCGTGCGATTATAATCCTGTGCGCGGAACTGGCCGCCGATCGGCGCATAGGCCACTGGAAGGAAGTCGGAGAAACCGTCCGGGCCGCCCGTGGAGGCCGTGCCGCAAGGCGCGTTCGGCGCCGGAAGGGTGGTGGTGTTGGTGCCGCTGGGCAGCGGATTGCGGCAAACGAGAACGCCGCCACCGTTCTGATACGGCACCTGCGTGTTGTCGCGGGTCTGGAAGTTGGTGACCTGGATGCCGTTGGAGCGGCTCCTCAGATCGGAATAGGAAACGGAGCCGAGCAGGCCGAAGCGGCCGGCGCCCGTGTCCCACGTATTGCTGACGAGAAGCGACGCGGTGGGCGAATACTTCTTGCGGAAATCGCCGTAGTTCATTTCGAAGCCGGCGCCGATGTGCAGGCCCTTGCTGTCGAACGGCTTGCGCGTGTTCAAGTTGACCGTGCCGGCGAGGCCGCCTTCGATCATCGCCGCGGTCACGTTCTTGTAGACCTCGACCGAGCCGAGAAGCTCGGACGGCACGTCGGCGAAGTTCAGCGCCTGGCCGTAAACGCCGGCGGAGAAGGCGTCGCGGCCGTTGAATTCGGAGCGCACGAAGTTGAGGCCGCGGACGACCACGCCCGAGCCTTCAACCGAAAAGTGATCGGGATCGTTGGAACCGGCGAAACGGTTGATCGACACGCCCGGAACGCGCTGCAGCGCTTCGGTAACCGAACGGTCGGGAAGCGCGCCGATGTCCTGCGCGGAGATGGCGTCCACCACCGTATCGGACTCGCGCTTGATCGTCTGCGCATTGGCAAGGCTCTGGCGGATGCCGGTAACGACGATCGTTTCCTCGGGGGCGACGGGATCGGCGGCCTGATCGGCGGAGGTTACGGTGCCGTCCTCTGTCGTGGGATCCGGATCGGGAGCGGTGGTGTTGTCGGTGCTGCGGGTTGCGCCCGCGGTTCCGGGACCATCAACGGGCGCGGTCTGCGCGTAAGCGGGGCTCGCAGCGGCGAAGACGCACACCGCAAGAAGGGAGGCGCCGCTCTTGAGGCGCGCAATCGCGCTCGCCTGATCGTCCGCACCAAAGAATTTACCGGCCGTTGAAGCCATCGAAACCATCTCCCAAGTTATGGTAGCGCTAACATAACGTCCCGCCACTCTTCTCGGGAGGAGGGATAAGCTGGAAACGGTGTGCTCGGCAAGACTGCAAAATGGTGACAGCCCCATCGTACTTCCAGAAAGTTCCCCCCTGTGTCGGGTTTGCCACAGCATTGGTAACCTTTTGAAACCCCGTATTTTTTCCAGATTACACGCGGGCTGGAGCCGCATTGACCGGCAACGAGGGCGCGGCGTAGAAGCTGCGAGCCTCGGCTCCCGGAAAAACGACAAATGTCCCCTTTGCCGCATGTGAACGTTATCATTGTCGGTGGAGGCACCGCGGGCTGGATGACGGCGGCCGCTTTGGCCAAGTTGCTGCCGACTCGCTGCACCGTTCACCTCATCGAATCGGAGGCGATCGGCATCGTCGGCGTCGGCGAGGCCACCCTGCCCCACATCCGCGCCTTCAACCAGCGGCTGGGGATCAACGAAGCCGAGTTCATGGCGCGCACCCGCGCGACGTTTAAGCTGGGCATCGAGTTCTCGAACTGGGGCGCGATCGGGGACAGCTACATCCACCCGTTCGGCGCTTATGGGCGGGACCGGGGGGAATTGAGCTTTCACCAATATTGGCTTCGCATGCGCCACGAAGGGCGGCCGGTTGCGGAACTGGAGGAGTTCTCCTTTGCCTGCACGCTGGCGCGGCTCGGGCGGTTCGGGATGCCGTCCAAAGACCCGGAGGATATCGCCTCCACGTTCGGCTATGCGTACCAGTTCGATGCGACCTTGTTCGCGCCTTATCTGCGCGACCTTGCCGAAGGGCTCGGCGCGCGGCGGACGGAGGGGCGGATCGTCGCCGTTCACCGCGACGGCGAAAGCGGCGACGTGCGGTCGGTGCAGCTCGAAAGCGGGGAGCGGATCGAGGGCGACCTGTTCGTGGATTGCTCGGGCTTCGTGTCGCTGCTGCTCGGCAAGACGCTGGGGGAGCCGTTTCAGGATTGGTCGCGCTGGCTTCCCGCCGACCGGGCCGTGGCGATGCCGTGCCGCACCGAAACGGCGCTCACTCCCTATACAAGCGCGATCGCGATGGAGGCGGGCTGGCGCTGGCGCATTCCGCTGCAGCATCGCACCGGCAATGGTTATGTCTATTCGAGCGGCTTTCTGTCGGACGAGGAGGCCGCCCAAGCGCTGGTCGGCGCGGTGGAGGGGGAGGCGATCGCCGATCCCCGCCTGCTGCGCTTCCAGGCCGGGCGGCGGGAGCGGAGCTGGGTTGGAAATTGCGTGGGGGTCGGCCTTGCCAGCGGATTCCTCGAGCCGCTCGAATCGACCAGCATCTACCTTATCCAGCAGGCGATCACCGCCTTGATCGAGCTGTTTCCGGAGCGCGAGATCGCGGCCGCCGACCGGGATGAATTCAACCGGATCATCGACCTGGAATATGACCGGATCCGGGATTTCCTGATCCTCCATTACCACGCCACCACCCGGTCGGATTCGCCGTTCTGGGACTATGTGCGGACGATGACGGTGCCGGACAGCCTGGCGGAAAAGATCGAACTGTTCCGCCGCCGCGGCCGGGTGGTGAAGTATCGCGAGGGCGTGTTTTTGGATGCGAGCTGGATCGCGGTGTACCTCGGCCAGGGCATCGTTCCCGAAGGCCACGACCTGCGCGCCGACGCGCCGCCGCTGGGTGCGCTGGAACGGGGCGCCGAGACGCTGCGGGCGGAGATCCGCGCCGCGGCCGAGCGCATGCCGGATCACCTCGCGCAGATCGCCCGCTATTGCCCGATGGCGGCTTGAGAAAGCGCATGGCGGAGCCGATCGGCGAGATCGTGGTGGTCGGCGGCGGGATCGTCGGCTGGTCGGCGGCGGCGGCGCTGCGGCGGCGGCTGCCTGCGGTGCGGGTCACGGTGATCGCATCCGAGCCCGATCCCGGCGCGCTGGCCGAACGGGTGGTGAGCACCCTCCCCTCGGCAATCGGCTTTCACCAGGACATCGGCCTTGCCGAGCAGGATTATATCCTGAACGCCGGGAGCGTGCTGCGCTCCGGCACGCGCTTCACCGGGTGGAACGGGGGCGCCGCGCCGTACGTCCACGCCCACGCGCCGCATGGCCGAATGCTTGGCGGCGCGCATTTCCATCTCGCCTGGATCCGCGCGAAGCTCGAGGGCGCCGGGGGCGAACCGTTCGACGCCTACAACATGGCCGCCGCGGCAGCGCGGCAGGGCCTGCTCGTCCCGCCGGATGCCGACACCGCTGCCGCGCCTGCCGGGGCCGAATTCGGGCTGCGGATCGATCCGGCGCGCTACGCTTATCTGCTGCGCGCGTTCGCGCTTCACCTGGGCGCCGTTGAACGCAAGGCAAAGCCGGTCGATGTGACGCTTCGGGCCAATGACGGCTTCGTGGAAAGCGTGCGGCTGGACGATGGCAGCGAGGCGCGGGGTCACCTGTTCATCGAATGCACCGGCACGGCGGCGGCGATCCGCTCGCGGCTCGACGACAAGTTCGAGGATTGGAGCCGCTGGCTGCCCTGCGACCGGATCGCCTTTGCCCGATCCCCAACCGTCGCCGAGCCCTCGCCGCTTGATGAAGCCACCGCCATGCCTGCCGGCTGGCGCTGGCAGTCGGCGGGCGCGGAGACGACTTCGTCCGGCTATGTCTACGCGTCGCAGCATCTTTCGGACGAGGATGCAGCGCGGGCGCTGCAGGAAGCCAGCGGCGCGGAACCCGGTGCGGCGATGGCAATGCGCCAGGGCCGCCGCCCCGAGCCGTGGCTGCGCAACTGCGTGGCGATCGGCGATGCAGCGGTGTGCGTCGAGCCGCTGGAATGGACCAACCTCCACCTTGCCCACAGCGCGATCGACCGCATCGTTTCAATGATGCCGGACCGCGGATGCGCGCCGGTGGAATTATGGGATTATAACCGCCAGTGCGGCGCCGAGGCGGACCGGGTGCGCGATTTCGTGATCTGCCACTACGCCGCATCGAGCCGGCCGGAGGACCCCTTCTGGAGCGCCGCCGCCTCCGTTGAACCGCCGGCGTCGCTGGCCCTCACCCTCACCCAGTTTCGCGAGCGCGGGCGGCTTCCCTTTTTCGAGGAGGAGACCTTTTCGCGCGACTCCTGGCTGGCTATTCTTCTTGGCCAAGGCGTAATGCCGCGGCGCACCGATCCGCTTGCCGACGCCGTCCCCGCCGCCGAGGCGCGGCGGGCGATGGAGCAGCTTCGGCGCGCGATCGATGCCGCTCTTCCCAAGCTGCCCGGCCAGGGCGCGTATCTGAACCACCTTGCAAGGCAGTCCGCACGATGAACGAACATGCGATCCGGAACGTGGTGATCGTCGGCGGAGGAACCGCCGGCTGGATGGCCGCCGCAGCCTTCGCCCGCTTCCTCAACAACGGCTACACCACAACGACCCTGATCGAATCGGAAGAGATTGGCACCATTGGAGTCGGCGAGGCGACGATCCCGCCGCTGATCACCTTCAACCGCATGCTTGGCATCAACGAAAACGAGTTCATCGCCGCGACGCAGGGCACGTTCAAGCTTGGCATCGAGTTTGTCGATTGGGCCGCGATCGGCCAGCGCTATTTCCACCCTTTCGGCTACCATGGCCACGACCTCGAAGGCGTGCACTTCCACCAGCTCTACCTGCGCGAACGGCAGCGGCGGGCCCTGCCCGACATCGCCGAATGGTCGATGAGCGCCGTCGCCGCGGCGTGGGGCAAGTACGCGCGGCCCGGCGTGGAAGCGAAGATGCCGCTGTCGCAGCTTCTCTACGCCTTCCACTTCGATGCCGGCCTTTATGCCAAGTTCCTGCGCCAATATGCCGAACGCGGCGGCGTGACCCGGATGGAAGGAAAGGTCGTCGACGTCTCGCTGCGCGAGGAAGACGGCTATGTGCGCTCCGTAACGCTGGCGGACGGCCGCGTGGTCGAGGGCGACCTGTTCATCGATTGCTCCGGCTTTCGCGGGCTGCTGACAGAACAGACGCTTCAAACCGGCTATGAGGATTGGACTCACTGGCTGCCCTGCAACCGCGCGGTTGCGGTGCCGAGCAGCTATTCCGGCCAGCCCGATCCCTTCACCCGCGCCACCGCGCGCGCGCACGGCTGGCAATGGCGAATCCCGCTGCAGCACCGCATGGGCAACGGCTTCGTCTATTCCAGCGAGCACATCACCGACGACGACGCCGAGCAGGTGCTGCTGTCCAACCTCGAAGGCGCGCCGCTGGCCGATCCGCGCCGGCTTTCCTTCACCACCGGCCGCCGCAAGCAGGCCTGGAACAAGAACGTCGTGGCGATGGGCTTGTCGAGCGGCTTCGTGGAGCCGCTCGAATCGACCAGCATCCACATGGTGCAATCGGGCATCGCCAAGCTGATCGCCCTGTTCCCGGACAAGCGCTTCAACCCCGTCGAGCGCGACGAATATAACACCCAGATGCAGACCCTGTTCGAGGACGTGCGGGACTTCATCATCCTCCACTACAACGCCACCGCGCGCGACGATTCAGACTTTTGGAACCGCTGCCGGACCATGACGATCCCCGACAGCCTTGCCGCCAAGGTGGACTTGTGGCGCGCCAAGGGCCGTACCTTCCGGGAAGGCCAGGAGCTGTTCGGGACGACGAGCTGGGTTGCGGTGCTGCTCGGCCAGAACATCGTGCCGGAGGAGTATGAGCCCGCCGCCGACGCGCTCGATCCGGACCGCGTGGCGGAAGCGCTTGCGCAGATGCACGGCGCTTACATCGAAACAGCCAATCGCCTGCCCAGCCACGGCGAATTCATCGCCCGGGCCTGCGCCGCGCAGGACCCGGCCGCGCCGCCGCCGCTGCCGGAGTTCGCCTTTTGAGAGGCGACCGGATCCGCAAGGTGGTGATCGTCGGCGGCGGAACCGCCGGCTGGATGACCGCGGCGGCATTGGCCAAGATCATGGGCCCGATGACGGACTTCACCGTCGAGCTGGTCGAATCGGACGAGATCGGCACGGTGGGAGTCGGCGAGGCGACGATCCCGCAGATCCTGCTGTTCAACGGGATGCTCGGGCTCGACGAAAACGACTTCGTGCGGGCCACCAACGCGACCTACAAATTGGGCATCGAGTTCGTCGACTGGACCCGCCTCGGCCACCGCTACGTCCACCCGTTCGGCTCCTACGGGCTCGACATGAAGGGCGTGGAATTCCACCACCATTGGCTGAAAGCGCGGCAGCTTGGCCTGCCCTTCGAGCTTGGCGACTATTCGCTGTCGGTGGTGGCGGCGCTGCAGGGCAAGTTCGAGCGGCCGCGCGAGGACCAGCCCAATTCGCCGCTGTCGAAGACATCCTACGCCTTTCAGTTCGATGCCAGCCTCTACGCCCGCTACCTGCGCGCTTTCTCCGAGCAGCATGGCGCGGTGCGCACCGAGGGCCGGATCGTGGATGTCGTGCAGAACGGCGAAAGCGGCTTCGTCGAGGCGGTGGTGCTGGAGAACGGCGCCCGCGTGGAGGGCGACCTCTTCATCGACTGCTCCGGCTTTCGCGGGCTGCTGATCGAGCAGACTTTGAAGGCGGGGTACGAGGACTGGACCGACTGGCTGCCCTGCAACCGCGCGCTGGCCGTGCCGTGCGAGAAAGCCGGCGACGACCGCCCCCTCACCCGCTCCACCGCGCGGGCCGCGGGCTGGCAGTGGCGAATCCCGCTGCAGCACCGCATCGGCAACGGTTATGTGTACTCGAGCGAGCACATTTCCGACGACGAAGCGGCGGCGACTTTGCTCGCCAACCTTGACGGCAAGCCCCTCGCCGACCCGCGCCCGCTGCGATTTACCGCCGGGCACAGGAGGCGCGTGTGGGTGAAAAACGTGATCGCGCTTGGCCTCTCCAGCGGCTTCCTGGAGCCGCTCGAATCCACCAGCATCCACCTCGTCCAGTCGGGCATCGCGCGCCTGATGTCGCTGTTCCCGACCAGGCGCTTCGATCAGGCGGAGATCGACCGGTTCAACGCGATGACGGAGCGCGAATATCTCGACGTCCGAGACTTCCTGGTGCTCCACTACAAGGCGACCGAGCGCGACGATTCGCCCTTCTGGAATTATTGCCGGACGCTTGAGCCGCCGCCGGGGCTTCGCGAGAAGCTGGACATGTACCGCCTCAACGGACGCATCCACCGCGAGCATGAGGAGCTGTTCACCGAATCGAGCTGGCTTGCGGTGATGGAGGGGCAAGGCATCGAAGCCGGCGGCTACCATCCCGTCGCCGATTTGCTGCCCGACGAGGAGACGGTGCGCCGCCTGACCCACATCCGCGAAGTGATCGCTCAAACCGCCGCGATCCTGCCGAGCCAGGCCGAGTTCCTGCGCCGCAACGGCAGCGTCAGCGACGCGGGCGCGAGGCTCGCCTCATGAGGCCGATGGCGGAATATGACCGGCCGGGCCGGCAACAGTTCGACGAGGTGATCCGCCCCGCCGCCCAGCCCGCGGTGCTGCGCGGGCTCGCCGCCGACTGGCCGGCTGTGCAGGCGGCGCGGGAGTCCGACGAAGCGTTGTTCAGCTATATGCGCGGCTTCTACAACGAGCAGCCGATCCGGGCGATCGTCGGCGAGCCGGAGATCGAGGGCCGTTTCTTCTACACTGCGGACGTGACGGAGCTGAACTTTCGGCCGGTCGGCTCGCCGTTCGGTCCTTTCCTCGACCGGCTGCTGCGGGACCGCGAGCACCCGAGACCTTATGCGATGGCGGTGCAGTCGACGCCCGTGCCCGAGCTCCTGCCCGGGATGGAACTGGAGAACCGGATCGCGCTGCTCGGCCCCGAAGTCGTGCCGAGGCTGTGGATGGGCAATGCCACGCGGGTCGCGCCGCATTACGACTTGATGGAGAATATCGGCTGTGTGGTGGCGGGGAAGCGCCGCTTCACCCTGTTCGCGCCCGACCAGATCGCCAACCTGTACCCGGGCCCGTTCGAGCTGACTCCGGCGGGGACGCCGGTCAGCATGGTCGATCCGGCGAACCCCGATCTTGAGCGTTACCCCCGCTTTCGGGACGCGCTGGACGCGGCGCAGGTTGCGGAACTGGAGCCGGGCGACGCTATCTACATCCCGTTCCAGTGGTGGCACGCGGTGGATTCGCTGACGCCGGTGAACCTGTTCATCAACTATTGGTGGAACAGCGCGCCCGATTTCGGCAGCCCTTACGATGCGATGCTGCATGGGCTGCTGAGCATGCGCAACCTCCCGCCGGAGCAGCGGGCGGCATGGCGCGAGCTGTTCGACCATTATGTCTTTTGCGCGCACGGCGATCCGACCGAACACCTGCCGCCGCACGCGCGCGGCTTCCTGGGCGCCTCGCCGCAGGATCTTGGACGCATTCGCGCGACGCTGAAGCAGCGCCTGGAGGACTTGTGACGGTGCGGCCCGCGTTCGTTCTCTCGCTGGCGGCGCTGCTGGGCGCCTGCGCAGCGACGCCCCGGCCAGCCAGCGAAGCGGCGCCGGTCGCGGCGTTCGACTGGTTCGATTATGCAGGCTCCGATCCGCTGCCGGCGCCGGGCGCGGGTGAGTTTCGCAACCCGATCTTGCAGGGCTTCTACCCCGATCCGAGCATCACCCGGGTCGGCGACGATTATTACCTCGTCAACTCCACCTTCGCCTGGTTCCCCGGCATCCCGGTCTTCCACAGCCGGGACCTGGTGAACTGGACCCAGATCGGCAACGCGATCGACCGGCCGGAGCAGCTCGATTTCGCCAAGCTCGGCCTGTCGCGCGGCGTGTTCGCGCCCGACATTTCCCACCACGACGGCATTTTCTACATCCTCAACACCTGCGTCGATTGCGGCGGCAATTTCGTGGTCACCGCCGCCGATCCGAAGGGGCCTTGGAGCGACCCGGTCTGGCTTCCGGAGATCGTCGGCGGCATCGATCCGTCCTTGTTCTTCGACGAGGACGGATCGGCGTGGATCCTCAACAACGGGCCGCCCGAAGGCACGCCGCGCTACGACGGCCACCGGGCGATCTGGATTCAGCGCTTCGACCCAAAAGCGATGAAGATGGCCGGGCCGCGCAAGGTGCTGATCGACGGCGGCATCGATCCGTCCACCAAGCCGATCTGGATCGAAGGGCCGCATATCTTCCGCAAGGACGGCTTCTATTATCTGACCGCGGCGGAGGGCGGCACGGCGGAAGGGCACAGCCAGGTGATCCTGCGCAGCCGCAGCGTCACCGGGCCGTACGAAGTGGGCCCGCACAACCCGATCCTCACCCAGCGAGATTTGCCGCGCGATCGGTCGAACCCGATCACCTCGGCGGGGCATGCCGATCTGGTGGAAACGGCGGCGGGCGAGTGGTGGGCGAGCTTCCTGGCGGTGCGGCCTTATGCGGGCGATTTCTACAACACCGGACGGGAGACGTTCCTGCTGCCGGTGACGTGGCGCGACGGCTGGCCGCAGATCACTAAGCCGGGCGAGCGGATACCGGTAACGCACAAGCGGCCTGCCCTCCCCGCTCAGCCGGCACCGGCGGTGCCGATGAACGGCGCCTTCCACCTGCGCGAAGAGTTCGACGTCGCGGCGCTGCCGCCGAGCTGGATGACGATGCGCAACCCGCGCGCGCGCTGGTACGCGCTGGCGAACGGCAAGCTGCGGATCGAGGCGCGGCCGATTGGGCTCGGCGACTTCGGCAATCCGTCGTTGCTCGCCCGGCGCCAGCAGCACCCCGATGCGACTGCCACGACGCGGATCGATTTCGTCCCGCGCCGGGCTGGAGACGAAGCGGGGATCGTGGCCCTGCAGAACGACGAATATTGGTTCTTCCTTGCCGTGACCGCCGAGAACGGACGCCGGGTCGTTACCCTCAAACGCCGCACCGGCAGCGGCGATGCTGCCGAGGGTGTGGCGGTGGCGTCCGCCCCCCTGCCCGCTTCAGGCGCGGTGTCGCTGCGCATCGTTGCGCGCGGCGGGCAGTATGACTTCCAGTATGCCGGAACGGACGGACACTGGCAGACGCTGCGCTCGGGTGAGGACGGGACGATCCTCAGCACCAAGACGGCCGGCGGGTTCGTCGGCGCGGTGTTCGGCCTGCACGCTAGATCCGCGCCCTAGTTCCTCATGCCGGACTTGATCCGGCATCCATCTTCTTCTCCCGGCCTCGGGCGAAAAGAAGGTGGACCCCGGATCAAGTCCGGGGTGACGACGGAACCTGGCACTAGCGCGGCTTCTCCGCCAGCCAGGCGGAGACCCAGACCAAGGGCGCGTTCCAGTTCACCGCGACTTCGTTGACGGTGAATTCGTGAATGTCGTCCACCCAGCAGGTTTGGGGCGCGCAGGGGCCGCCGATCTTGGCCGCCGCATCCTTGCCAAGCGAGCTGTTGTTGGGGCCGCCGGAGATCACGCCCGGCGGGGGCCCCGGGAACTTCGGATCGATCTGCTGCGCCCAGAAGCGGTGATGCGGATTGCGCATCGGCCGCGCGCCGTAGCCGGTGACGAAGGAGCGATCGAGCGGGTTGCGCCCCAACAGGAAATCCATCGCGTCGATCACGCCGTCGCGGTAGCGTTTCTGCCCGGTGAAATCGTGCGCGACGGCGAGCACCATGGCGCGGTTGAGGATCGAGGATGTCGATCCCCACGGCCATGACTGCGTGGCATAAGGGAGCGCGTAGCCTGTTTTGGCGACATCGCCGCTCCAGGCGTCAGCGGCGGCGAGCAGGCTTCGGCGTTGCGCTTCCCGCTCTCCGGCAGTGAGCCCGACGTCGGCAGTGGCCAGCGTGATCGTGCCGAGGGCGGCGACGGTGGGCCAGCCGAACTCGCCTACCTGGGGGACGCGGAAGTGCGGCGAGCTGCGTACCGCGTCGCGATACTCGGACTTGCCGGTGGTCCCTAGCAATTCGGCGGCGGCCCAGAAGAATTCGTCGGACAGGTCGGAATCGCCGTAGGCGCCGCTGCCGGTGAAATCGGCCACGGCGTAGATTTCAGGGTTGCGGATTGCCGCGGCATAAGCCTGTTCGGCGGCGGCGCGGCAGCGGGCGGAGAAGGCCGCGTCGATCCCCTTCCAAAGCCGCGCGCATTGCGCGGCAGTGGCGGCAAGGTTCAAGGTCGCGCCGGTGGCAGGCGGGAAGAGCACGCGCTTTTCCGGGTCGTTCTGCGGCGCCATGGGCAAGGCAGTCCACTT
>DASWMM010000469.1:0-2124 GCA_036399755.1 Allosphingosinicella sp. | reverse complement strand
CTCCCTGAAAGGGAGGGGTTAGGGGTGGGTCGCGCCTGAAGCGGCTCGATGCCGCTGAAGGCGCATCCTCGCGGGCATCGAGCCCGCTCGGCTGCCACCCACCCCCGGCCCCTCCCTTGCAGGGAGGGGAGTTCACCCGCTCCACCCATCACGCTGCCCACCCGTTTTTCTCCATCCAGGACGCGCAGGCGCCTTTGGCGAGGTCCCGGACGCGGCCGATATAGGCTTGGCGTTCGGCGACGGAGATGACGCCGCGCGCTTGCAGGGTGTTGAAGATGTGGCTGGCCTTGATCGCCTGCTCATACGCCGGGATCGGCAGCGCACGCTCCAGGCAGCGCTCGCACTCCGCGGCGGCCTTGCGGAAGCCGTCGAACAGGGTGTCGGTATCCGCGACCTCGAAATTGTAGGCGCTCATTTGTTTCTCGTTCTCGAGGAAGACGTCGCCGTAAGTCACGCCCTCATCGTTGAACGCCAGGTCGTAGACGCTGTCCTTGTTCTGGATGTACATGGCGAGGCGCTCGAGGCCGTAGGTGAGTTCGCCCGAGACCGGCTTGCAGTCGAAGCCGCCCATTTGCTGGAAATAGGTGAACTGGGTGACTTCCATGCCGTCGCACCAGACTTCCCAGCCGAGGCCCCAGGCGCCGAGCGTCGGGCTTTCCCAGTCGTCCTCGACGAAGCGGATGTCGTGCGCCATGAAATCGATGCCGATCGCGGCGAGGGAGCCGAGGTAGAGCTGCTGGAGATCGGGCGGGCTCGGTTTCAGGATCACCTGGTATTGGTAATAATGGCCGAGCCGGTTGGGGTTCTCGCCGTAGCGGCCATCGGTTGGGCGGCGGCAGGGCTGGACGAAGGCGGCTTTCCACGGGTCGGGGCCGAGCGCGCGCAGGGTGGTGGCGGGGTGGAAGGTGCCGGCGCCCATTTCCATGTCATAGGGCTGGAGGATGACGCAGCCCTGGCGGCTCCAATAATCGTGGAGCGTGAGGATCAGCGACTGGAAGCTGAGCGGGCTTTTGTCGTCCACGGTTGGTTGGCTTCGCACCTGCACAAAGGAAGGCGCCGCCTTGGCGCATGGTCCGGCGAGGGTCAAGGCGCGCGGGGGCGCATTGACGGGTGCGGCGCGGGGCTTCAAACAACGGGAAACGATACGGGCAGGTTTATGTTTCTGAGATTTGGCAGGATTATCGGTGCGGCGTGGCTGATGCCGGCGGCGGCATTCGCAGCGCAGCCGGTACCGGCGGCGAAGGACGTGCCCAAGCCCGTGCCGGTGGTGCAGGACTACAAGCCCAAGCCCGGCCTTTGGCTGCTCGCCGACGAGGACACCAAAATCTACCTGTTCGGCACCATCCACATGCTGCCGCCGGGCTTCAAGTGGCGCTCGGCGGCCTTCGACAAGGTTGCGGCGGAGGCCGACGAGCTCATCGTGGAGACGGCAAGCGATCCGGACGGCTCGCTCGACGCGGCGATGCTGATCGCGATATTGCTGAAGGAGCCGGTGCCGATCCTGGAGCGGGTTCCCGCAGACAAGCGACCGGCCCTCAAGGCGGCGATCGAGAAAGGCAACGTGCCGCTCCAGGCCATGTCCATGATCCGCACCTGGATGGTGGCGGTAACGCTCGGTTTGGACGACTCGCTGGACGGCTGGGGCGTCGAGGATTCGGACGAGGCGCCCGGCGTGGAGGATGTGCTCGAGGCGGAGTTCCGCGCGGCGAAGAAGCCGATCGGCTCCGTGGAAAGTCCCCAGGCGGGCCTGGATGCGTTCAACGCCATGCCGGAGTCCGAGCAGCGGGCGATGCTGCTCGACACCATCGCCGCTCTCGGCGAGGTCGAGGACGAGGCGGCGGAGGCGGAAGACGACAACGCCGACGACCATCTCTGGGCCAAGGGCCGCTTCGACGAGGCGTACGCAATGTACATGAAGGACTTCCCGCCGCTTCTTTACGACGGGCTGGTGCGCAAGCGGAACGCCGCCTGGACCTTGTGGCTGGCGGAGCGGCTGAAAAAGCCCGGAACCGTGCTGTTCGCGGTCGGCGCCGCGCACCTCGCCGGGCCGGACAGCGTCCAGGCCATGCTCGCCAAGAACGGGCTCCAAGCGAAAAGGGTGAATTGATGGCGCTCCGGATGAAG
>DASWMM010000468.1:0-3225 GCA_036399755.1 Allosphingosinicella sp. | reverse complement strand
AGCGCCGCCTCGAGATCGCCCACGCTCCACTTGCCGCGCCCGACAAGCTGCAGACAGCCGACCATTGACCGCACCTGGTGGTGGAGAAACGACCGGGCCGCCGCATGCACCTCGACCGCCTCGCCGCGCCGAACCACGTCCAGGCGGTCGAGCGTCTTCACCGGGCTCTCCGCCTGGCAATGCGCCGAGCGGAAGGTGGTGAAATCGTGCAGCCCCACCAGCCGCTCCGCCGCCGCGTCCATCGCCTCGGCGTCGAGCGGCACCGCCACCTGCCACGCCTTGCCGGCCCCCAGCGCAAGCGGCGCCCGCCGGTTGACGATCCGGTACACATAACGCCGCCCGACACAGCTGAACCGCGCATGCCAATCCTCCGCCACAGCTTCCGCCGCCAGGATCGAGACGGGCAGGGGCCGAAGCTTCGCATTCACCCCCTCAGCCAGCCGAAAAGGCGTGATTTCCTTCTCCACATCGACATGCGCCGACATCGCCAGCGCATGCACTCCCGCATCCGTCCGCCCGGCGGCATGAAGCACCACCTTCTCGCCGGTGATCTCCTCCACCGCCTCCTCGATCGCCTGCTGCACCGACGGCCCATGCGCCTGTCGCTGCCAGCCCATGAACGGGCCGCCGTCAAACTCTACCCAGAGGCGGAAGCGAGTCATCCCAGGCGGGTGCCCGGCGCGACCGGGAAACCGCGTAGCAATTCACCTGCGGGCATCGGTCCACGGCCCGCACGCTGGACGAGAAGCGCGGAGAGCGCTCCGTTTCCGCAGGCGATGGTGAGCGCGTCGTCCAGTACGATGCCGGGTTCGCCGCTGGCATCAAGTACGGCAGCTTGGAGGATCTTGATCCGCTCGCCGTTTAGCTCGAAGAACGCACCCGGCGCCGGATTGAACGCGCGCACCTGCCGCTCGACCTGACGTGCAGGCAGAGCGAAGTCGATCCGCGCCTCGCCCTTCTCGATTTTGTGGGCATAGGTCACGCCATCGTCCGGCTGCACCTCGGGCACGATCTCGCCCAGCCGGGCCAGGACCTCGACCATCATCGCGGCGCCCATCCGCGCCAGTTCGTCGGTCAGCATGCCGGCCGTCTTGCCGTCCACCGCCGTCTCACGCCGAAGCAGCACCGGCCCGGTATCGAGCCCCCGCTCCATCTCCATGATGCAGATGCCGGTCATTTCGTCCCCGGCCAGAATGCAGCGCTGCACCGGCGCCGCCCCACGCCAGCGCGGAAGCAGGGAGCCGTGCACATTCAAGCACCCATGCCGCGGTGCCTCCAAAATGGGCAAAGGCAGGATCAGCCCATAAGCGGCCACCACCGCCACATCGAGCTCAAGCGCCCGGAACGCCTCCTGCTCGGCGGGATCGCGCAAGCTCAGCGGCGTCCGCACAGCAATCCCCGCCGCCTCGGCGCGCCGCTGAACAGGCGAGGGCGTCAACTCCCGCCCCCGCCGCCCGCCGGGCCGCGGCGGCTGCGAATAAACCGCCGCCACCTCATGCCCCGCCTCGAGCAGCGCCTCCAGCGTCGGCACGGCGAAATCGGGTGTTCCCATGAAAGCAATACGCATGAGACGCCCCTAGCCGAACCTGTTCAGGAGGGGGAGGGAAACACGCCACCTAGTTCCTCCCCATCGCAAGATGGGGAGGGGAACCATGCGAAGCATGGTGGAGGGGTAAAAGGCGCAGGCCCAGCCAACCCGCGCCCAAACCTCCCACGCTACGCCATCTACCCCTCCACCACCTCCGGTGGTTCCCCTCCCCACGAGCTCCGCTCGCAGGGAGGAACAAGGCGCCACTCCTCTCGACGCGCCGCTCCCAACACCCTACCTCTCCCTTATGGCCTCTCCCGAAATCGACGCGCTCACCCAGGCGCTGGCGCGGCTCCCCGGGCTTGGCCCGCGCTCCGCCCGGCGCGCCGTTCTCCACCTGCTCAAGAAGCGGGAAACCGCGCTCGCGCCGCTGCTTCGCGCTCTCGAGCGGGTCAACGAGGCGCTGTCCGTTTGCTCGACCTGCGGCAATGTCGACACCCACGATCCGTGCAGCGTCTGCGCCGATGCCCGCCGCGACAACCGCCTGCTCTGCGTCGTCGAGGAAGTCTCCGACCTTTGGGCGCTGGACCGCTCGCGCCTCTTCCCTGGCCGCTTCCACGTCCTCGGCGGCCGCCTCTCCGCCTTGGAAGGCATCCGCCCCGAGGATCTCGGCATCGACACCCTGATCGGCCGCGTCGCCAAGGGCGGCATCGACGAAGTCGTCCTGGCCATGAACGCCACCCTGGAGGGCCAGACCACCGCCCACTACCTCGCCGAGCGGCTCGAAGGCTATCCGGTGCGAATCACGCAGCTCGCCCACGGCCTGCCGGTCGGCGGAGAGCTCGATTATCTCGACGAAGGCACGCTCGCCCAGGCCCTTCGCGCCCGCCGCCCAGTGTCCTAGTCGACGAGGTCTCCTAATCGACGAGGTCTCCTGGTTGACGAGTGGCCCCGCCGCTTATAGCCCGCTGCCCATGTCCGTTTTGCCGATCATCGAAATCCCCGACGCCATCCTGCGCCAGCATTCGCAGCCGGTGGAGTCCGTCGGCGACGACATCCAGGCGCTGATCCGCGACATGTTCGAAACCATGTACAAGGCCCCGGGCATCGGCCTCGCCGCGGTCCAGGTCGCCGTGCCGCGCCGCCTTGTGGTCATCGATCTCCAGGACCCGGAAAGCGACGAGGAAGATGCCGAGCCGGTCCGCCGCCCGCACGTCTTCATCAACCCCGAAATCGTCCACGCCTCCGACCCGCACAAGATCTACAACGAAGGCTGCCTCTCGATCCCCGATCAATATGCCGAGGTCGAGCGCCCGGACATCGTCCGCGCCCGCTGGATCGACGAGCATGGCAAGAGCCAGGAAGGCGAGTTCGGCGGCCTGATGTCGGTCTGCCTCCAGCACGAGATCGACCATCTCGACGGCATCCTGTTCATCGACCACCTGTCCCGCCTCAAGCGCGACATGCTGGTCCGCAAGGTCCTGAAAGCGCGCAAGGAACGCGACAAGGCCGCCATCCTGTAAGTCTATCCACAGCTTACAGCGAGCCTCTCCCGATCCGCCCTTGAGCCGACGCCCGCGCTGGCGTAGGTTCGCCCTTCGTTCCACAGGGGCAAAGCATGGATCCGCTGATACTTCTCGTCCTCCTTCTGGCGCTCGGCGCCGGTGTCGCGCTTGGCTGGTTCCTCGGCCAGCGCC
>DASWMM010000467.1:0-5796 GCA_036399755.1 Allosphingosinicella sp. | reverse complement strand
AGTCGAAGCGGCGTCTCGAAGGACCGGGCGAAAGAAACCGAGCCTCAAACCCTCAGCGAATCGGGCAGCTCGGATCCAGCCGGAAGTCGAGATAATCGTCCACCGAGCGCATCAGCAGCGGCATCTCGTTCTGGAAGAAGTGGTTGGCGCCCGGGATCGTGTCGTGGTGGATGGTGATGTGCTTCTGCGTGCGCAGCTTCTCGACCAGCTTCTGCACCGCGGAAGGAGTCACCACCTCGTCCGAGTCGCCCTGGATGATGATGCCCGATGAAGGGCAGGGGGCAAGGAAGGTGAAATCGTACATGTTGGCCGGCGGCGCGATCGAGATGAAGCCGCGTACTTCCGGGCGGCGCATCAAAAGCTGCATGCCGATCCAGGCGCCGAACGACACGCCGGCGATCCAAGTGGTCTCCGCTTCGGGGTGGATCTGCTGAACCCAGTCGAGCGCCGAGGCGGCGTCGGACAACTCGCCGATACCGTTGTCGAACACGCCCTGGCTCTTGCCGACGCCGCGGAAGTTGAAGCGCAACGTCGCGAAGCCGCGGCGCACGAAGGTCTTGTACAGCGCCTGCACGATGGCGTTGTTCATCGTGTTGCCGTGCGGGTGCGGGTGGAGGATCAGTGCAACGGGCGCGCGCGGACGCGGACCGGGGCTGAAACGGCCTTCGAGACGGCCCTCGGGACCTGGGAAGATGACTTCGGGCATTGCACCTGCGATTGGCTGGCTTTTAAAGGAGTGCGCGAAGGGCCTGCCCTCCGTGCGCGTCCAGTCTATATAGGCGGCGCGCCCCGTTTCGCAATTTGAAAGGCAAGGACAGAAATGCCCAGCCGCATCTATCTCGACCACGCGTCCACCACGCCCATCCTGCCGGAGGCCGCCGAGGCGATGCGGGCGGCCTGCGAAAGCTGGGCCAACCCCTCCTCCCCGCACGCGGAAGGGCGCGCGGCGCGGGCGCAGCTCGAGGATGGGCGGCGGCGGATCGCCAAGGCGCTTGGGGGGGAGGGGACTTTGATCTTCACCTCCGGAGCGACCGAGGCGATCTCGCTGGTGTTCGGAGCGGCCAAGGCGGAGCGCTTCATCGTCTCGGCGGTGGAGCATCCCGCCGTCCTGCGCAGCGCCCCCCAGGCACGGCAGATCGCGGTGCATGGCGATGGCACGCTCGACCTGGGCGACCTGGAAGGAGCGCTTGAAGGCGCCGGGCGGCCGCTGGTCGCCGTTCAGTCGGTCAACAACGAAACTGGCGTCATCCACCCGATCGCCGAAGTGGCGGCCCTCGTGCGCGCCGCCGGTGGCCTGCTCCTCGTCGATTGCGCGCAAAGCGCCGGCAAGCTGCCGCTCCCCGACGCCGATTTCATCGTCGTCGCCGCCCACAAGTTCGGCGGGCCGCCCGGCATCGGCGCGCTTCTGGTCAAGGACACCGCGACCCTTTCGGCGATCGGCGGCCAGGAAGGCGGCTTCCGCCCCGGCACCGCCGCTGTCCCCTCCATCATGGGCTTCGCCGCCGCCTGCGAGGCCGACCACGCCTGGTACGAGACCGCGGAACGCCTGCGCGAACGTCTCGATCAAGGCGTCCTCGCGGCGGGCGGCGAGATCGTCGCCGGCAGCGCGCCCCGCATTGCCACCATTGCCTGCTACCGGATGCCCGGAGTCCCCGGCGCGTCGCAGATGATGCAGCTCGATCTGGCCGGCATTGCGGTGACTGCGGGAAGCGCCTGCGCGTCGGGCAGCCTCAAGACCAGCCACGTCCTCACCGCCATGGGCTACGACGAAATGGCTGCCCGCGAGGTAATCCGCGTCAGCTTCGGCCCCCAAACGACGGAGGCCGACATCGACGCCTTGCTCGGCGAATGGCGCACCTTGTTCGGCAAACGCCGCGCCGCGTGAAGCCGGTCACCTACCTCGACTACCAGGCCACCACCCCGCTCGCCGCGCAAGCGGCAGCCGCCATGCGCCCCTGGCTCGACCACCACTTCGCCAACCCCCACAGCCCCCACCGCACCGGCCGCGAGGCGGCAGCGGCGATCGAAGTGGCTCGGGAGCGTGTGGAAACGGCCCTTTTGTTCCAGTCCGCTCATGTCGAGCGAAGTCGAGACACCCTTTCGAGCGAAGCCGAGAAGGTAAGGGCAAATGGCCTCGGAAGAGTGTACTTCACCTCGGGTGCCACCGAAGCCGCCAACTGGGCGCTGAAAGGCGCCGCCGTCCGCCTTCCACCCAACAAACGCCGCATCGTCACCCTCGCCACCGAACACGCCTGCGTCCTCGACACCGTAGCGTGGCTCGCCAGCCAGGGCTTTGAAACCGACATCCTCCCGGTCCAGCCCGACGGCCTCATCGACCTCAGCCTCGCCGCCGAGCGGATCACCCCCGAAACCGGCCTGGTCGCCGCCATGCTCGTGAACAACGAGATCGGCGTCATCCAGCCCGTCGCCCAACTCGCCGCACTCGCACACGCCGCCGGAGCCCTTTTCTTCTGCGACGCCGTGCAGGGCTTCGGCCGAGTTCCAATCGCGCTCGACGCCTGCGACATGGTCGCGGTCTCCGCTCATAAGGTGCACGGTCCCAAGGGCATCGGCGCCCTGTGGCTGCGCGACGGCGTCGCCATCGACCCGCTCCTCCACGGCGGCGGCCAGGAATGCGGGCTTCGCTCCGGCACCCTGTCGCCTGCGCTTTGCGTCGGCTTCGGCGAAGCGGCCCGCTTGCTGGTCGAGCGCCGAGAAGAAGACGCGGCCCACGTCGAACGCCTCTGGTCGGTAGCGCGGAACCTGATGAAGGACTGGACCCTCAACGGCTCCCCCGGCCAGCGCTACCACGGTAACCTCAACCTCCGCCGCGACGGCGTCGACGCCGCCCGCCTGATCTCCGAACTTCGCACGGTCGCCTTCTCCGCCGGCTCCGCCTGCGCCAGCGGCTCCGGGCGGCCGAGCCACGTCCTCTCCGCCCTCGGCCTGTCCGGCCGGGAGGCGCGAAGCAGCATCCGCATCGGCTTCGGCCGCCACACCAGCGAGAAGGAACTGGCCGAAGCGCTCACTCGCATCGACGAAGCCGCTGCCCGCCAGCTAAGCCCCGCCGCATGACGCTGATCCGCTTCGTCTCAGCCGACGGCCGCCATGTCCAGGACGTCACCGGCAAGCCCGGCGACCGCCTGCTCGACATCGCCCAGGCAGAAGGCCAGCCTCTGGAAGGCACCTGCGAGGGCCAGATGGCCTGCTCCACCTGCCACGTCGTTGTTGCGGCCGAGGATTTCGCCAAGCTCCCCCCCGCCAGCGAGGAGGAAGAAGACCTGCTCGACCTCGCCTCCCACGTCACCCGCCATTCGCGCCTGTCCTGCCAAATCTGGCTCAGCGAGGCGCTGGACAGCCTCACCGTCCAGATCCCGGGCGGAGTCCACAACATGCAGGGGCGGTGAGAGGGCACCCGGCTTGCACCCGCGCGGCTTCCGCGCCATATGCGCTGCGGGAGTCGGGCGGACGCAGCATTCGCCAACCCGGTCAGGTCCGGAAGGAAGCAGCCGTAACGAAACACGCCGCGGGTCGTCCGGCTCTCACCGCGCAGCGCGCACAAGCGTAGCGAAGCTACACTTGAGACGCGCAAGCGCGGCCGACCTTGCCCCTTGCAAGGATCGACGGCTCCTTTTTTGCGATGGCGATTCACCGCATCCCCGTCATTCCCGCGAAAGCGGGAATCCCGCTTCTTCTTCTCCGGCCTAAGCAAGGAAGAAGCGGGACCCCCGCCTTCGCGGGGGTGACGATGGGAGGCGGAGTGGACCAGGCGGCGCGGCTTTGCTGGGAGGCCGTTCAAAAGCGCCTCCGTCCCTACGCCCGCGCCGCCCATCGCTTTTCACTTTCCTACATGCCTCCTGGGGTGCGATGCTGGCGCGATGATCGTTGTATTTGAATCGGGGTTGAAGCTGGCGTCAGGCGCCTTGCAGGGGAAGAGCCCCCCCCTGAAACCATGTGACTCTTGTGACATTCGTAAACTGCGGCGGGCGCGGCATGGACTCTGACGCCTCCGATTCGTTCGGCCTCGGCCTCGACGAGCCGCCGCAGCCGGCCAAAGCCGCCGCGGCGCTGCCGTACCGTGTGCTTGCCCGCAAATACCGGCCGCAAAGCTTCGGCGAGCTGATCGGCCAGGATGCGATGGTGCAGACGCTCGGCAACGCGATCAAGCGTGACCGGCTCGCCCACGCCTTTTTGCTCACCGGCGTCCGCGGCGTCGGCAAGACTTCCACCGCGCGCCTGATCGCCAAGGCGCTGAACTGCATCGGCCCGGACGGGCAGGGTGGCCCGACCATCGACCCCTGCGGCGTCTGCGAACCGTGCCGCGCCATCGCCGAAGGCCGCCACATCGACGTGGTCGAAATGGACGCCGCCAGCCACACCGGCGTCGACGACGTGCGCGAGATCATCGAGGCGGTGCGCTACTCGGCGGTGTCGGCGCGCTACAAGGTCTACATCATCGACGAAGTCCACATGTTGTCCAAGAACGCGTTCAACGCGCTTTTGAAGACATTGGAAGAACCTCCTGCGCACGTTAAGTTTTTGTTCGCCACAACCGAGGTGAACAAGGTTCCGATCACCGTCCTGTCCCGCTGCCAGCGCTTCGATCTTCGCCGCATTCCGGCCGAGGAGCTCGCCGCGCATTTCTCCAGGGTGTCGGAGAAGGAGAATGTCGACGTCGAGCCGGAAGCCCTGGCGCTGATCGCCCGCGCCGCGGAAGGCTCCGCCCGCGACGGCCTCTCGATCCTCGACCAGGCGATCGCCCATGGGGAGGGCGGAGTTACGGCCGACCAGGTGCGCTCCATGCTCGGTCTCTCGGACCGCGGGGCGATCCGCTCCTTGCTCGGCCTGCTCCTCGTTGGCGACGCACGAAGAGCGCTCGCGGCCTTGAAGGGCCAATACGATCTCGGCGTCGAGCCGTCGGCGGTGCTTCGCGGCCTGCTCGAAGCCGTCCACGGAATCACCCGCGCCAAGGTCGGCGGTTCGGAGGACAAGGCCCAGTCCGCCGAGGAGCGGGAGGCCTATGCCGAATGGTCGAGCCGGCTGAGCTACGGCGCCGTCCACCGCCTCTGGCAGCTCCTCCTCAAAGGCCTCGCCGAGGTGCACAGCGCGCCGATGCCGCTGGAAGCCGCCGAAATGGCGCTGCTCCGGGTCATCCACGCCTCCGAAATGCCTGATCCCGGTACATTACTGGAGAAGCTCGCCAGCGGCGAGCCTTTGCCCGTCCGCGCGCCGTCCGCTTCTGGGCCGCTGCCCTCCGCGTCAGCCCCTTCTGCCGCTGCACCGCGCAAACAGTCAGACACGTTTCCCAAGGACTTCAAGACGTTGGTAGATCTTGTTGACGCCGGGGGTAAGCAGCAGCTCGCGCAGCAGCTCCACGATTATTGCGGCGTCATCCGCTTCGCTCCACCCGAGCTTGCGCTCAAGCTCACCAAAGCGCTGCCCGGCGAGTTCGTACGCGAACTCGGCGCCGCTCTTTCCGGCCACACCGGCGCTACGTGGCAGATCACCATTGCCGATGGTGAGGCAGAGCCCACTCTGCGGGAGCAGGAGCGCATGGCCGGCGACCGCGAGCGGCAGGCGGTGCTCGACAGCCCGATGGTCCGCGCCGCATTCGACACTTTCCCCGGCGCCGAACTCGCCGGCTACACCCTCGACGACCAACGGAGTGCTTAAATGCCTGATCTGAACGAACTGATGAAAATGGCCCAGGAGGCCCAGGCCAAGCTGATGCGCGCCCATGACGATCTCGACAATGTCGAGGTCCAGGGCGCCTCGGGCGGGGGCCTCGTCAAGGTC
>DASWMM010000466.1:0-4249 GCA_036399755.1 Allosphingosinicella sp. | reverse complement strand
AGCGTCGGCAGCCGCCAGCCGAGATAGGCGGCGCTGCGCAAGGTCAGTCCCTCCGCCGGGCGGAAGGCGATCCCCGCGCGGCCGGTCGGCTCCCAGCCGGAGCGGTCCGGAAAGGCCGTGTTCGTCAGCACCGCGCCGGTGGCGAAGACGCGCTCGCGAAGCTGCCCGTTTTCTATCCGCCAGCCGTCGATCCGCCCGCCGCCGGTGAGGGTGAGGGGGCCGCCGGTCCAGCTCGCCTCGGCAAAGCCGCCCACCGTCCGCGTTCGCCCACCCGCGACCCGGCCGCGCGTGCCGGTGCCGGCAACGAAGCTGTAGCGCTCGCGGGTCTCGCCCACAGTCTCGCGCCAATCGCCGCCGAGGCGCAGGTCGACGCCAGCGCCCATGCGCGGCCGCCATTCGCCGCGCGCGCCCAAACCGGTGGAGGGCACCGCATATTGTTCGGAGGCGCGGGTGACGGTCGCACGTCCGGCGCCGACGCTCGCGAAGCTATTGTAGAACTCGCGGGTCTGCACATAAGCGAGCGCCGTCCAGCGTGGGCCGACCAGGCGCAGCGAAGCGTCGGCGCCCTGCGTGCGGATGTCGCTGAAGGCGGTGCCGCGCTCGCGCTGGTCGTCGAAGACGAGGCCGCTGGCCTGCAGCTCCACGCCGCGCCCGAGCGGCGCCACGGCGCGGACGCCGAGGCTTGCCTGGCGGTAGGGGGAGGGGCGGTCCACCGCGCCGCGCTGCTCGCGCACGATCGGGATGAAGCCGTCGCCTTCGGCGAAAGCGGCTGAGACCGTGACGAAGCCACGGCCAAGATCGGCCCCGAGCCCCCCGAAGGCATCAATGCTGTCCCGGCTGCCATACGCGAAGCCTGCACCGAAGCCGCGCAGGTCGCTCGGCGCAGCGCTTTCGAGCTCGATGGTGCCGGCAAGCGCGCCGGGGCCATTTGCGCCGCTGCCTCCGCCGCGCGTGACGCGCACCTCGCCGAGACGGCGCGGGTCGTAGGCCGGCCAGCTCACCCAGCCACCGAACGGATCGGTCTGCGGCACGCCGTCGAGGATCAGCAGCGCCCGGCTCGACGCATTGCCGCCAAGCGCGCGCAAGGTCGCGCCCTGGCTGGTCGGATTGGCGGAGCGCGCATCGGAGCGGCGGAAGAGCTGAAAGCCCGGCACATCGCGCAGGATGTCCTCGAGCCGGTTGGAGGCCGAGCCGTCCAGCCGCTCGCGGCCGATGGTCGTGGTGGAGAACACCTCCTCGCCCGCAGCGGCGCCAAGGCCGCGGCCGGTGATTACGATCTCCTCCTGCGGAGGCTCGGACTGAGCGAAGGCGGGGGAGGCGGAGAAGAGAAGCAGAAGGGGAAAAGCGCGCATCGGGAGGCGCTTAGCCCGGTTCGCGAGACAGCGCATCAGCTCAATGGGCCATCACCGAACCGTTCGTTTCGAGCCCTTCGACGCCGCCTGCGGCGTTGCTCAGGATAAACTCCGTCGAGAAACGGAGTTGAGGCGTCAGTGCCCGCGTCTCTCGACTTCGCTCGAGACGAACGGAAGGGAGTGAGTTGGGGAGTCAGTGCCAGCGCCTCTCGACTTCGCCGAGACCCACGAAGGGGACGGAGTTGAGGGGTTCAGTGCCAGCGCCCCTCGACTTCGCTCGGGACGAACGAGGTTGGGGAGCGCTGGAACTGGGAAGGTGAAGTTAGCGCGAGGCCCTGCGGCCTTGCGGACGTCCCGCCGGCGCGCGGTTTCCCGTCGGCTTGGCGTGGAAGCGCTTGGCCGGGCGGCGGTGGTGCTGACGGTCGCCGTCTTCTTCTACCGGGCGGTACTCGCCGCTCGACGGGGCCGACTTGATCACCGTCTTGATCTTGCTCGCTTCGGTCAGGAAGTTGGCGGGCAGCGGCTCGATCGCGATCTTCTGCTTGGTCAGCTTTTCGATGCCCTTCAAGTACGGACGCTCGTCCTCCGCGCAAAACGCGATGGCGACGCCCGCCGCGCCGGCGCGCGCGGTGCGGCCGATGCGGTGGACGTACTGCTCGGACACGTTGGGCAGATCGAAGTTGATGACGTGGCTGACGCCCGACACGTCGATGCCGCGGGCGGCGATGTCGGTTGCGATCAGGATCTTCACCTTACCGCTCTTGAAATCATCAAGCGCACGCTCGCGCTGCGGCTGGCTCTTGTTGCCGTGGATCGCGGCGGCCGGAATGCCGGAGGCAGCGAGCTGCTTCACGATCCGGTCGGCGCCGTGCTTGGTGCGGCTGAAGATCAGCACGCGGTCCATGGAGCCCTGCTCGCCAAAGCCGTAGCGCAGCATCATGGTGAGAAGCTGCGGCTTTTCGGTCTGGTTGACGAAGGTGACGAACTGATCGACCCGCTCCGAAGTGGAGGCGACCGGGGTGACCGCGACCTGCGCCGGATCGGTCAGGAATTTCGACGCGAGATCCTGGATCGCCTTCGGCATGGTGGCCGAGAAGAACAGGCTCTGGCGCTCGGACGGGAGCAATTTCACGATCTGCTTGAGCGCATGGATGAAGCCGAGGTCGAGCATCTGATCGGCTTCGTCGAGCACGAGGATCTCGACGCTCTTCAGCGAGAGCGCGCCCTGCTCGATCAGGTCGATCAGGCGGCCCGGGGTTGCGACAAGGATGTCGACGCCGCGCTGCACGTCCTGGCGGTTCTTGTTGACGGAGGTGCCGCCGAACACGGTGACGACGCTCATCCGGCTGAACCGGCTGTAATCGCGGGCGCTTTCGGCGATCTGGCTAGCCAGTTCGCGCGTCGGGGCGAGCACCAGCATGCGGCACGAACGCGGCATCGGGCGCTTCTTGGATTGGGCGAGGCGGTCGATCGACGGCAGCATGAACGCCGCCGTCTTGCCGGTGCCGGTCTGCGCGATGCCGAGCAGATCACGGCCCTGGAGAAGCAGCGGGATCGCCTGGGTCTGGATGGGGGTCGCCTGGGTATATTCCTTGACGACCAGCGCCTGGAGAACGGGCTGCGAGAGCCCGAGATTTTCAAAAGACATGTGTAGACTCACAAATTTGCAGCGGGCCACGCAGCCGAAATGGCGCGCGGAAACGCGGCGGGGTTTTGCCGACCCGCGTGAAAAGGGAGGACCTTGGTAGAAACGAAGCAGAGCCGGGGCGCTTTGGCGCCTGTTCACGCTGCATGGTGCTTCGTTCGGAGCCCATGTGGGGCATTGGGGGTTAATAGTCAATGTACGGAGAGGAACAGCACATGGACGGTAGGGAACAGGACGAGGGCAAGACGCCGCCGCCGGGCGAGGGCGAGGGGATCGAGCAGGCGTCTGAGGATGCCCTGCGGCAGATGGACGAGCAGGACGAGGGCGCCCACCACGCGGGCTACGGGGATGGGGGATGAAATCGGGTCAAGCTTAACCCGTCATTCCCGCGAAAGCGGGAATCCCGCTTCTTCTTCTCTCGCTTCGGCCCAGGAGAGAAAAAGAAGCGGGACCCCCGCTTTCGCGGGGGTGACGGGAAAAGTTCTACTCGATCAAAGAACCTCGAACAGCCCGGCCGCGCCCATGCCGCCGCCGACGCACATGGTGACGACGACGTACTTCGCGCCGCGGCGCTTGCCTTCGATCAGCGCGTGCCCGGTCATCCGCGCGCCGGACATGCCGTACGGGTGGCCGATCGAGATCGAGCCGCCGTTGACGTTGAGGCGGTCGTCGGGGATGCCGAGACGGTCCTGGCAGTAGAGCACCTGCACGGCGAACGCTTCATTCAGCTCCCAAAGGCCGATATCATCCACGTTGAGCCCGAAACGCTTAAGGAGCTTCGGCACCGCGAACACCGGGCCGATGCCCATCTCATCGGGATCGGTACCGGCAACCGACATGCCGACATAGCGGCCCAGCGGAGTCAGCCCACGCTCCGCGGCGATGCCCGCTTCCATCAGCACGCAGGCCGAGGCGCCGTCGGACAGCTGCGACGCGTTGCCGGCGGTGATCGCGCCTTCCGGGCCCATCACGGCGTGGAGCTTGCGCAGGTCCTCGATCGTTGTCGAAGGCCGGTTGCCCTCGTCCTTGGCGATGGTGACGTCCTGCATGCTGGTCTCGCCGGTCTCCTTGTTGGTGACCTTCATCTTGGCGGTGACCGAAACGATCTCGTCGTCGAACCTGCCGGCCGCCTGGGCCGCGGCGGTGCGCTGCTGGGAGCGCAGCGCATATTCGTCCTGGCGGTCGCGGCTCACCGTGTAGCGCCGGCCGACCACCTCGGCGGTCTGCAGCATCGGCATGTAGACGCCGTTGT
>DASWMM010000465.1:0-5629 GCA_036399755.1 Allosphingosinicella sp. | reverse complement strand
TGGTGCCGGCCTTCAATGCCGAGGCAACGCTGGCCGAGACGCTGCGTTCGATCGCTGCGCAGACCTACCGCCCACTCGAAATCCTGATCGTGAACGACGGCTCAACCGACTCCACCTCGGCCATTGCGGCGGCCTTTTGCGCCGCCGAGCCGCGGGCGCGGCTGATTGCCAAGGCGAATGGCGGAGTCGCCTCGGCCCGCAACCGGGGCATCGCCGAAGCGGCGGGGGCCTGGGTGGCGCCGATCGATGCCGACGATCTGTGGCACCCGGCCAAGATCGAGAAGCAGGTCGCCGCCGCCCTCGCCGCGCCCACGCCGCCGGGGTTCGTTTACTGCTGGTTTCGGGTGATCGACGAAGCGGGGCGGATCATCGGCGCCGGCGAGCGCTGGCGGGTGGAAGGCCCGGCGCTTGCCCGGCTCGCTTATCGCAACGTGGTCGGCAACGGCAGCGCCTTGCTTCTATCCAAACCAGCGGCCTTGGAAGCGGGGGGCTATGACGAAAGCCTGCGCGCGCGCGATGCCGAGGGCTGTGAGGACGTGTCGCTGCAGCTCCAGGTCGCCCGGCGGCATCCGGTGGCGCTCGTGCCGGAATATCTCGTCGGCTACCGCCTCGTTCCGGGCAGCATGTCGCGAAGCGGCGAGCAGATGCTGCGCTCCTGGGAGATGGCGCTGGAGCGGCTCCGCGGGGATGGCGCGGAGGTGCCGGCAAAGGCGCCGCGCTGGACATTGGGGGTGCGCAGCCTCTCGCTTGCCGAGGCGCGCGCGCTGGACGGGGCGCGTGGAGCCGCCCTCGCCCACCTTGGCCGCGCGCTGCGGCTGGATCCGGTGCGAACCGGGCTGCATCTGGTGTACCGCGTGTCCCGCCTGGTGACACGGTTGGTGCGGGGTCGGCGGGCGGCTCCGGTGCCGGTGCGGTTCGAGGAAGCCGATCCGCAGGCTGAGATGCGGTTCGACGCAGACGAACTTCCCGGCTTCGCTCGGTGGCTGGAGCAGTTCGAACAACGCCGGATGGCCCGGCTTGGCACCGCCCGTTGACCCACCCCGTCATTCCCGCGAAAGCGGGAATCCCGCTTTTCCGGTGATCAAGAAGGGAGAAGCGGGACCCCCGCTTTCGCGGGGGTGACGGTAGATGGGTGCGGAGGGTCAGTCCCTCAATTTGCAGACATCGACCCAGGCGGTGGAGACGAGCGCCGCCAGCCGCTCCGGAGTGACCTTCACCGAGCTGTTGAGCGAGCCCGCCGCCGGATACACCGTGTCGAAATCCCGCAAGCTGACGTCGCAATAGACCGGCAAGGGTGTCGCAAGGCCGAATGGGCAGACCCCGCCAACCGGATGGCCGGTCAGGGCGAACGTTTCCTCCACGCCGAGCATTCGGGGCCGCGCGTTGAACGCCGCCTTGGACTTGGCATTGTCGAGCCGCGCATCGCCGCGCGCGACCACCAGCACCACCCGCCCGCCGACGCGGATCGCAAGCGTCTTGGCGATGCGCCCCGGCTCGACACCGAGTGCTTCGGCGGCGAGGTCCACCGTGGCGGTGCTTTCCGGCGTTTCGATGATCGGCAGGTCGGGCGCGTGCTCGGACAGCCAGGCGCGGACGGACTCGAAACTCATCTCATTCGCCGATCAGGTGGAGCGCGACTTGCCGCCGGTGCGGCCGGCGGCGGTGCTCGAACAGGTAGATGCCCTGCCAAGTGCCCAGCGCCAGCCGGCCGCCGATCAGCGGGATCGAAAGCTGAACCTGGGTCAGCGCGGTGCGCAGGTGCGCCGGCATGTCATCCGGCCCTTCCTCGTCATGCTCGTAAGCGTGGGCATCCTCCGGCGCGATTCTGGTGAAATAGGCCTCGGTGTCACGCCGCGCGGCGGGCGCGGCATTTTCGTGGATCAGGAGCGAGGCCGAGGTGTGGCGGCAGAAGACCGTAAGCAGCCCCTCCTCCATTCCCTGCGCCGCAACCCAGCGGACGATCTCGCGCGTTAGCTCGTGGAGCCCCTGCCCCGGCGTCGCGACTTCCAGTTCGGTGCTTGCCTGCCTGATCACGGCTCGTGCGTAAGCAGCCTGTAGCTCCACGGCGCAAGCGTCATCTCCGTCGCCGCGTCCACCGTTACCGTTTCCCCGCCGTCGAAGTCGCGGAAGCGGCCGTGGTGGAGCCCGTCCTTGAACGTCACCGTCTGAGGCTCACCCGAGAAGTTCATCGCCGCGAACACCCGGTGCCCGTCCTTCTCCCGAACGAAGGAGAAGACCTTGGTCGGCGCCGAATTGACCACCCCCACCATCCGCGCACCCCAGGGTGCGTTCCACAAGGCCTTGTTGCGGGTCTTGAGCGCGATCAGGCGCTTGTACAGTGCGCCGTTGGGATGCTCCCGCCAGGCGATCGGGTCCTTTTCGAAGAATTCGAGCCGCTTGGGATTGCCCGCCTCGACGCCGTTGTAGATCAGCGGAATGCCCTCGCCCGCCACCGACAGCACGATCGTGTTGGTCAGCGCCGGGCCGAAAGTCTCGAACTGGGTTCCGTGCCAGGCATTCTGATCGTGATTTTCGACATAGGCCATGCGCATCGCGCCGGCCGGCCAGGCGCTTTCATTCTCGCTATAATAACCGAACAAGGCGCCGACATCGGCCTTGCCGTGGGCGATGTCGGCTAGCGCCTCGTACCAGCCCCAGCCGTAGCTCGCGTCGAATGCCTTCAAGTGGAGGTCGCGCATCTGCGCTTCGGCGAGCATGAAGACGGGCTTCTCGGCGTTCAGGTCTTCCCGCACCTTTTCCCAAAAATCGAGCGGCACGTAGGCGGCGACGTCGGCGCGGAAGCCGTCGATGTCCGTTTCCTTCACCCAGAACAGCATCGCGTCGGCCATGTAGCGGCGCACGCCCGCCTGCCGGAAATCGAAGTCGATGATGTCCGACCAGTCCCACCAGGGCGTGGGGCGGAAATCGCCTTTCCAGTCGCGATCGTACCAATCGGGGTGCTCGGCGACGAGCGGATTGTCCCACGCCGAGTGGTTGGCCACCCAGTCGATGATCACGTGCATGCCCTGCGCGTGGGCGGCGGCGACGAAAGCCTTGAAGTCGGCCATTGTGCCGAACTCCGGGTTCACGCCGCGATAGTCCTTGATCGAATACGGGCTGCCGAGCGTGCCCTTGCGGTTCTTTTCGCCGATCGGGTGGATGGGCATCAGCCACAGGATATCGACGCCGAGCGCCTTCAGCCGCGGCAGCTCCCGCTGGGCGGCGCGGAAGGTGCCTTCCTTCGTGAACTGCCGGGTGTTGATCTGGTAGAGGACGGCGTCCTTCGCCCAGTCGGGATGCTTGACCCCGGACATGTCGATTGGCGCATAGCGGTCGGGCGCCTGGGCGGCGGCGGCGGCGGCGAAGGCCAAAGCGGCGGCGGCCAGGAGGTGGCGGAGCATCAGGCGTTCTCCTCGCGCGCAGGCTCGGGCACGCGCAGCATGGCGAGGGCGGCGAGCACCATCACGCCCGCGGCGAAGGCCATGGTCCAGATCGGGTCGTCCGGGAACCAGGCCTTCATGATCGAGCCCATGACGGTCGCGACCAGGAGCTGCGGCACCACCACGAAGACGTTGAACAGGCCCATGTAGATGCCGAGCTTCCTTTGTGGCAGCGCGGAGGCGAGGATCGCATAGGGCATTGCCAGGATCGACGCCCAGGCGATGCCGATGCCGATTTCGCTGAGGATCAGATGCCGCGGGTCCTTGAGCAGGAAGAAGCTGAGATAGCCCGCGGCGCCGCACAGCAGGGCGAAGATGTGAGTCCGCACGCGGCCGATGCCGCGGGCGAGCAGCGGCAGCAGGGTCAGCGCGGCCACTGCCGCGACCCCGTTATAGGTGGTGAACAGGACGTCCACCCAGTTCGCCCCCTCCTGGAAGCGCGGATCGCCGGCGTTGGGCGCATTGTAGAAATAGCGCGTCACCACCGGCGTGGTGTTGATCCACATGATGAACAGCGCCGACCAGCTGAAGAACTGGGCAACCGCGAGGCGCTTCATGAGATCGGGCATGCCGCCGAAATCGCCGACGATGTGGCACAGCATGCCGCCATCCCTGCCGCCTCGCGCCATGGCGATGGCGAGGATGCTGGCGAGGCCATACGCCAGCAGCAGCCCGCCGAGCAGGTAGACTTCCTTTTCCAGCCCGAACGCCGCAACCGCCGCCACGACCGCCAGACCAAGCGCGATCCACACCCCGCTCGACCCGAAGCCGCGTGCGGCAAGCGCCCGCATCGTATGGGTCTGTTCCTCGGCCCGCGTGCCATCGAAGGCGGCCATCTGCTCCGGGCTGTATTCGCGGGTGGTGAACACCGTCCACAGCACGGACGCGAACAGGGCCAGGCCGCCGAACCAGAAGGCGTAGCGTACCGTGTCCGGGATGCTGCCGGCCGCCGCTTCGTTCGACACGCCGAGATGCTCGAGCGCGAAGGGAAAGATCGAGCCGACCACCGCGCCGGCGCCGATGAAGGCGGTCTGCACCGCGTAGCCGGCGCTGTGCTGGTCCTTCCTCAGCATGTCGCCGACAAAGGCGCGGAACGGCTCCATCGAAATGTTGAGGCTTGCGTCCAGCACCCACAGCATCACCGCCGCGAACAGCAAGGCGGGCGCCATCGGCATCAGGAACAGCGACAATGCGGCGAGGATCGCGCCGGCCAGGAAATAGGGACGCCGGCGGCCGAAGCGGCCGAGCCAGGTCCTGTCGCTCATGTGGCCGATCACCGGCTGGACGAGCAGGCCGGTGAGCGGCGCCGCCACCCAGAGCGCGGGAAGATTGTCGATCTCCGTGCCGAGCGACTGGAATATCCGGCTCATGTTCGCATTCTGAAGCGCGAAGCCGATCTGGATCCCGAAAAAGCCGAAGCTGATGTTCCACAAGCCCCGCCAGCTCATGCTCGGCTTGACGGGCTGAACGCCTCCCGGTGCGGCAGTGGCCATCAATGCTCTCCCTGTGTTTCGTTTCAGCCGGCCGCCGCTTCGCAGTGGCGGGCGATATAATCGCGGTGGCTCGGCATCGCTTCGGCGGCTTCCACCGCCACGCGGCGGATGCCAGCGAGGATCGACGCGGCGTCGGCCTGGCCGCGCGCGTCGGCAAGCGGATCGTAGCGCTCGGGCCAGTTGCCCTGGCCGATATGCACCGCCAGCCAATTGGCGTTTCCGAACAGCTCCGGCCCCGCCGATACGAGCCGGCCGGAGCGGCGGAAATGGGCGATCTTCCAGGCCAACGCGTCCGGCACCTCCATCGCGGCGCAGTCGCGCCACAGCGCCGAGTCGGTGCGCTCGGTGAGGTGGTAATGGAGGATCAGGAAATCGCGGATGCGCTCATATTCCTCGGCCGTCACCCGGTTATATTCGGCGGCGGTCAGTGGATCGAAATCACGGTCCGGCCACAAAGCGAGCAGGCGCGAGATACCGGTCTGGACGAGGTGGAGGCTGGTCGATTCAAGCGGCTCCATGAACCCGGCGGCAAGACCAAGGGCCACGCAATTGCCGTTCCAGACAACCTCCCGCCGCCCTGTCGTGAAGCGCAGCAGGCGCGGCTCGGCCAGCTTTTCGCCGTCCAGATTGGCAAGCAGGGTGTCGGCGGCCTCGTCGTCCGAAATGTGCGCGCTCGAATAGACGTAGCCGTTGCCG
>DASWMM010000464.1:0-1600 GCA_036399755.1 Allosphingosinicella sp. | reverse complement strand
CACCAACCCCTTCGTCGGCGACCGGGTGTTGAAGCGTGCTTGACTGTACCAATCCTCCCCCGGCTTTCCGGGGGAGGGGGACCGCACGAAGTGCGGTGGAGGGGCCGAGCGAAGCGAGGAAAACGGCTCCGGCTTCGCCTCCGCCGCCCCTCCACCGTGCTGCGCACGGTCCCCCTCCCCTGCAAAAGCAGGGGAGGATTTCACCGCTCCGGCCGATCCTTCTCCGGTCCGTCTTCCATGATCGTCTCCCGAGCCAACCTCAACTCGCGCATCGCCGACGCGGTCGCCGCGCCCCACACCAGATGCACGCCGATCATCAGCAGGTTCCTGCGCCGGGGATGCTCGGTCGCGGGCTCCAGCACGTTCATCGCCGGAATCCAGCCCAGGTAGCTCGCCAGCCACACCAGCAGCCCCGCCGCCGCACCGGTCTTCTTCGAAGGCTCGGGGTTCATCGCCGCAATCAGCGCGCCCATTGCCGCGCCATAGGCGAAGTGCGCCGCGGTGGTGATGTCCTTGGCCGCCTCGTTGCCAAGCGAAACACCCGCTTTCTCCGCCGTCGAATCCACGATCTCGCGCGGGGTCAGCGGATAACGCTCCCGCTCCGGCAGGCGCTTGTGCAGGCGCTGCATCGCCGAGGTCATCGCCATGGTGCCGACGAAGCCGGCGATCGCGCCGATCACTAGCCGGCTGCCAAGCTTCAAATGGTCGTCCTTCACCATGCAATCTCCGGTCTGGCGATCATCAGCCAGAAGATCGCAAGCACCGCTGTAAAGGCCGGAAAGCCGAATGCGAACCACCAGCGAAACAAGCGGTGATATTCGGCCGGCAGCGGCGCGCCCGAAGCCGCCGCGGCGACCGCGAGGTTGCGCATCCGGCTCTGCATCCACACCACCGGAAGCCAGAAGGCGCCGGTGAGAAGATACAGGCCGATGGAGAGCAGGATCCACCCTTCGCCCAACGAATAGCCCGCGGTCCGCGCCAGCAACGCCCCGGTAACCGGCTGCGCGACAACGGCGGTGGCGGTGAAGACGTAATCGGCAACCACCACGATCCGCGCCACGCCGGCGATCAGCCGCACGTCGCCGCTGCGGTGCGCCATCAGCATGAAAAAGGCGATGCCCGCGCCGGTCCCCAACAGCACGGTGGAACCGAGGACGTGCAGCCATTTAAGCAACACATAGTCCATCAGCGTTCGTCCAGGATGGCGAGGCAGACGAGGTTCAGCGCCAGGATCGGCCAGATCTTCATCATCGGCCCAAGCGGATCGCGCCACAGCTCAGGGAGCAGGATCGTGCCTGCGACGAGGTAGAAGACCGACGCACCAAGCGCCGCCCACAAGGCAGGCTTCGAAGTCCTCCGCCAGGCGATGCCGAAGGCGACGAGGAGATCGGTGATCCCGCCCGCCACCACGCTCGGCTCGCTCAACGCACCGCCGCCGCCGCGCCGCATATACTCCGCCGCAAGCTCGAAGCCCGGCCCGAGCGAGACCAGGCCGGTGAGCAGCCAGAACAGCGCGAACACGCCGATCGCCACCGGCTTCAGCAAATAGAGCCGCGAAAACCAGCGCTCCTGAACCGAGGCGGGTTCAGCGGCCAAAGCG
>DASWMM010000463.1:0-8675 GCA_036399755.1 Allosphingosinicella sp. | reverse complement strand
ACGAGCCTGTTCAAGCGGCCTGCCCCCGGCGACGACCGCAGGCTTCAGCTTATTGCCGCAAACGTTGATACGCTTTTCGTGGTCACATCGTGCAATCAGGATTTCAACGTGGCGCGGCTCGAGCGCTACCTTGTGGTTGCGCGAGAGGTGGGCGTTCGGCCTGTGATCGTGCTCACCAAGGCCGATTTGACGGCCGATCCGCAAAGCTTCGTGGAAACCGCGCGCGGGTTGCAGCCGGAGTTGCAGGTGGAGCTGGTCAACGGGCGCAACCCCCAGAGCGTGGCGCGGCTGGCCGCCTATTGTGGCATCGGGGATACCGTGGCGCTGGTGGGATCGTCGGGCGTCGGCAAGTCCACCCTGGTCAACACGATGAAGGGATCGGACAGCATCGCGACCCAGGCGGTTCGCGAGGATGACGGGAAAGGCCTTCATACGACAACCGTTCGGGAAATGCACCGGCTCGGTTTCGGGCCGCAAGGGGGCGGCTGGTTGGTGGACACGCCGGGGATGCGGGAGCTTTCGATGTCCGAAGTGGCCTCGGGCGTTGCCGAGGTGTTCGACGACATCGTGGCGATCACGCTGGAGTGCCGGTTCACGAACTGCACCCACGGCGACGAGCCGGGCTGCGCCATCCGGGCGGCCTTGGCGGAAGGGACGCTTGATCCTGCCCGCTTCGACCGGTGGCGCAAGCTCGCCGAAGAGGATGTGATCAATTCCGCAAGCGCGGCGAGCCGGCGTGCCCGGCCGCGGAAAGCCGGTAAAAAGAAATGATCGGTGGCTGATCGGCAAGACCTTGGGTACAGGGTGTTCAAATCAGAAAAACGGAGCGACCGTCACGCCACGCAAACCAAATTACGACTTCGAGCGCCGCGAGCGCGAAAGAAGCAAGGCAGCCGAGTCCGCCAAAAAGGCCCAGGCCAAGGCGGATAAAAAGGCGCTGGGCCAGGGGGAGCCGAACGCCGAACCTTGATCTTTCGTGGGCCAGGCTGCCGCCGCCGTGCGGCCACCCTGTTAATCCGAGCGAAAGTTCCCATATCAGCCTTGCTGAAGTCGCACACATGGGGGCAACACGCCGTTTTGCGGTTGGATTGCCCGTCATTTCACGGCCCAGAGCCACTGAGGCGCCTTCCGGCTCCCGAATCTAAGGAATATATTATGCCGACCGGCACCGTAAAATTTTTCGACAATGCCAAGGGTTATGGCTTCATCACCAATGAAGCCGGCGGCCCGGACGCGTTTGTTCACATCAGCGCCGTGGAAGCGGCCGGCATGAACTCGCTCGAAAAGGAGCAGCGCGTTTCCTACGAGCTCGAGAACGACAAGCGCGGCAAGACCAGCGCCGTCAATCTGCAGAGCGCCTGATCGCCAGCTGAATAAATGATGCGGCGGGTGCATCGCGCACCCGCCGCTTTTTTGTCCCCGCGCCAGCCGCGCGTCACTCTTGTCCGGATCGATGCCCATGCCTGTTCTGACCTCTCCCGCCGACTTTGCCGAGCATGCACGGCAGAAGACCAACCGCCAGCTCGCCGAAAAATACGGCGTCGGCGAAAAGGTCGTCACCCGCTGGCGGAAAGAAACAGGCTCCGCCGCGGCGGTGCGGCCGGTGACGAGCTCACACCTCCCAAAGCCCTATGTACCCTCGGTCAGCCCGGGCCTTGCGGCCGAGGCGGCGCAGCACATGCGCAAGACTCACCGCCCGGTTTACCACCGGGTCATCGAAGGCGCCGAGTTTCGCGGGCAATATGTCGTCGGCACCCAGATCCTCAGCGAGAATGAGCTGGTGACCTTTGCGCTGGAAAAAGGCTTCCGCGTCTTCTGAGCCGCCGGTGCGACATTGGTGCGGCGCCGCTCCTGGCTAACCGCCCGTCGGAAAGACGATGGGACGGTCGCCCGGCAGCCAGGGCTTCACCTTCACCATGATTGCGGCGAACAGATCCGACTGAAGGTGGGCGGTCAGCCACGCCTGCAGTTGCGGCATCGGTTGCAGGTCGAACCACCCTTGATCCACCGCCGCGAATTGCCGAACGAACGGCATGATCGCGGCATCGGCGAGGCCGCGGGCAGAGCCGGCGAGTTGATCGGACGCGGAGAGCCGAGCTTCGAGTTCGCTCAGGAACGCCAAACCCCGTCCGCGATGAACCAGCGGATCGGCGCTGTGCTTCTCGGGATATTTGTAGCGGTCGAGATCGTGCTTGAACGGCCCGTCATTGGCGGCGATCAGCGCGTCGTCGCCACGCGCCAGCCAGCCCTCCGGATCATTGCGCGTGAGTGCCCAGCGCATGATGTTCAAACTCTCGTCGAGTACCCGGCCGTCCGGCAGGACCAGCACGGGAACGGTGCCCTTGGGCGAGGCGTCCAGCATCGCGGCCGGCTTTGCGCGCAGCGTCACTTCGCGCAGTTCGCAAGCTGTGCCGCTTACCGCCAGCGCCATCCTTGCCCGGATTGCATAAGGGCAGCGGCGGAAGCTGTAGAGGATTGGATCAGCCAGGCTCGTCGCCCCGCCGCTTCGGCTGGACCGCGCCGACATGCGCCGTTCCCCGCGCGGCGGCCAGCGCCTCCTGGCGGTGGCGTTCGCGGTACGATTCGCGATCTTCCTCAGTCCGCTCCCCGTGGCATGCGGCGCAGCTTGCGCCCCCCTCGAAGAGCGGCGAGGCGCGGCCTTCCGGGCTCACCGGGCGGCGGCAGGCACGGCACAATTCGTGCGTGCCGGGGGCGAGGCCGTGGCCCACCGTCACCCGCTCGTCGAACACGAAGCATTCCCCCCGCCACAGGCTTTCGTCCTCCGGCACGGTTTCCAAATATTTGAGGATGCCGCCTTTGAGGTGGTACACTTCCTCGACGCCCTCACCCTTGAGGAAAGCCGTCGATTTTTCGCAGCGGATGCCGCCGGTGCAGAACATCGCCACCTTTGGCTGCCTGCCCTGGCCGAGCAGCGCCTCGCGGGCGCCGCGGAACCAGGCGGGGAAGTCGCGGAAGCTGGCGGTCTCGGGATCGATGGCACCGGCAAAGCTGCCGACGGAAACTTCGTAAGCATTGCGCGTGTCGATGACGATCGTGTCGGGATCGGAGATCAGCGCGTTCCAGTCGCCTGGCTCGACATAGGCGCCGGCGCCCACAAGGGGATCGATCCCGGGCTCGCCCATGGTCACGATCTCGCGTTTCGCGCGCACTTTCATCCGATGAAAGGGCATGGCGGACGCGGCCGACAGCTTGACGCCCAGGCAGGAGCAGCCGGGCAGCGCCCGGATGTGGCCCAGCACGGCGGATATCGCTTCGCCCGATCCGGCAACCGTGCCGTTGATGCCCTCAGGCGCAAGCAAAAGGGTGCCGCGAACGCCCTGCTCGCGGCACAGGCTCTCCAGCGGCGCGATCAGGCTCCGGCAATCTTCGAAGCGGGTGAAACGGTACAAGGCCGCTACGGTGAAAGGCGCAGCGGGTTGCGGGAGAGGTTGGTGCATTCCCGCCGCCATAACGCTCCGCGAGCGGCAGGTCACCACGCCGGCTCGCTTGCAGCCAATACCGGCCGCTCAGCCGTTCGCTCGGGAACAACACCTTCGCCGCCCCGGCTTGCATCCCGGGCACCCCTCCGCCATTCCGCAGCCATGCCCCTTATCGACATTCCCGAAGGCCATGTCGGCGCCGTTGTCACCTTTTTGGAAATGACGGCGCGCCCGCCACTGCGCCCCCTCCCCGCTTCGCCGCTGCGCCTTGAGCGGTGGAAGACGCCCGATCCCGCCAAATACCGCACCTTGTTCCGCCGGGTCGGGGCACCGTGGCTGTGGTATTCGCGGCTGCTGATGGACGATGTCCAGCTGTTCGCGGAGATGGCGGAGGTGCATGCCGTAAGCGACCGGCACGGCATCGAGGTCGGCATGCTGGAGCTCGATTTCCGTACATCGGGCGAATGCCTGATCCGGTTTCTCGGACTGGTGCCGGAGCTTGCCGGCAAGGGGCATGGCACGTGGCTGTTCGCGCAGGCGATGGCGCTCGCCTGGCGGCCGGGGGTAAAGCGGGTCCACGTCAACACCTGCAGCCTGGACCATCCGGCCGCTTTGCCGTCCTATTTGAAGGCAGGCTTCAGGGCGTACAGGCGGGCGTTTGAGAGCTTTCCCGATCCGCGCCTCGCCGGCGTGCTGCCGCCCGACACTGCGCCTCAAATTCCGGCAATCGGCGGCTAAGCCTGTCCGCCCGTCCCTGCGCTCAGGAAGCCGCGTCGCCGCCTTCGCCGCTTGTGCCCGTGATGCGGGCCGGGCCGCGCTTCACCGGCACATCCGCGGCGGCGCCCACGCCCTGCGCGCGCGCCGACAGCGCCCGGTAGATTGCCGCGTACAGGAAGATAGCTACGATCTGCAGGATCGTGCTGAGCAGGCTCGACACGAACAGGCTCAAAAATGCGGCAAGGTGGTCGGGCAGCGCCAGATGCAGGATCGCGTTAATGATCCCCCCTACCACCGCCGTCAGGATAAAGCCGGCTAGGAAGACGAGCAGGAACAGGCCAAGCACCGCCCAACCATGGCCTTTGGTCAGCGCCCAAGTGCCGCGGATCGCGTCGATCGGGTTCTTCCGGTTCTCGGCCACCATCAAGGCGGGGAGCGGCACAAGCCGTCCGAGCAGGTAGAGACCGGGGACAAAGAGGAGCAGGAAGCCGATGGCCAGCGCGATGCTCGTCAACAAATTCGCGATAAAGTAAAAGGGCAGGATGGCGAGCGATGCTGCGATTGCGCCGCCCACGGCCAGGCTGGGCCGAAAGACAAGCAGCAGGATGGCGAGCGTACCGGCCATTGTGACAATGCCGCTCAGCAGCATCCAGTGCGCGTTTGCCCGATAATGCTCGATCATCATAGGCATCAAGTTGGCCGGCTCGCTGGTCGTCGGGATCGGCAGGAAGTGGCCGAAGAGCAATCCGGGAAGGAGCAGGAACACGCCGGCCAGCGCCGCGGCGAGCGAGCCGTGGGTGCGGATCAGGCGCACCGTGTCTTCCCAAACGGCGGTGTAGGAAAAGCGCATCTCGTGCCTCTGTTCATTGGTGTTGGGGTTGGCATAGCGAAGCGCGGAGGCGACGCAAAGGCTTGACGCGGCCGCCGCAAGGCGCAGAGCGCGGGGCGTGAACGAATTTGCCCCAAGCAAGGCGCAGGGCGTTGCCGACGCCGATGCCGGTCCCGCCGCGGCGGCCGACATCGAATGGCGGGTGAGCGAGGGCCCGGTGCCGTATCCGGTTGCGCTTGCCGAGATGGAGGCGCGGGCCGCGGCGATCCGGGAAGGAGCGGCGCGCGAGCTCGTCTGGCTGGTTGAGCATCCGCCCTTGTTCACCGCGGGGACGAGTGCCGATCCGGCGGAGTTGTTCAATCCGCAGGGCTTCCCGGTTTACGAGGCGGGGCGCGGCGGGCGCTACACCTATCATGGGCCCGGCCAGCGGGTCGGCTATGTGCTGCTGGACCTCGACAAACGCGGCCGGGACGTGCGGCGGTTCGTGCACTCGCTCGAGGGGTGGGTGATCGACACGCTTGCCGAGCTTGGCGTAGCGGCGCGGCGGGCGGAGGGGCGGATCGGCATCTGGGCGGACGGCCCGCGCGGCGAAGCCAAGGTGGGGGCGATCGGCGTCCGGGTGCGGCGCTGGGTGACGCTGCACGGCTTCGCGGTGAACCTCGAACCGGAACTTTCCCACTTCTCAGGCATAGTTCCCTGCGGCATCGCCGAGTTCCCGGTGACCAGCCTCGAGGAGATGGGCGTGGCCGTGAGCCTCGACCGTTTCGATTCGGTGCTGAACGGGGGGCTATGCCGTTTCCTGGTGTCCCTTCGCGGAGACGCCGTGTAGGCTTTGAGGCCACCGCGTCCCCCGATTGCCCAGGCAGCAACCGGGATTGCGCGAGGGATAACCTTCCTTTTTCCGGCCTCCTGACGGAGGGCGGCCAGGAAGGCTTGAGGGCCACCCCCTTTATGTTTATTGTGTGAAGCTGATTTGGCGAAAAGCGGGCGAACCCGGCCAAATCGTCAACTAGGGAGTTTTTCGGAAATGCGTGACCTCTTCAAAAAAGCAATGCTCGGTTCGATGATCGCCGGCGCGGCCCTTCTGGTTTCCGCCTGTGGCGGCGGCGAGGATGCCTCGGCGAACAACATGGCCGGCAACGTGGTGGACGATGGCCTGATGGCCACCGACAACAGCGCTGTTGATGCCATGAACGGCAGCGGCAACCTCGGCATGGAAGCCGGCATGAACACGTCCGGCTCCATGGGCACGGACATGAACACGACCGGCACCACCGGCACGGACATGAACGCGACCGGCACCACCGGCACGGACATGAACACCACCGGCACCGGCACCGGCACGGGCAACACCACCGGGATGTAATCTCCCGGCGGGCGAAAGCTCAGCCAAAGAAAGGCCGTCCGGGCGACCGGGCGGCCTTTTCTTATGCCCGTCAGCACTTTAGAGGCTGGAACGTGCCCGCGCCGCGGCGGCAACGCCGTTAGCGGCTGGACGCCGGCGCGCGGGACCGGGTAGGTTTGCGTGTGCGTGGAGGAATTTTTGCATGACGGCTAAAAGGTTCGGCATCTTGGCGGCTTTGGCCGCGGCGGCTTTCGCGGCGCCTTCCGCTGCCTCCGCCCAGCTTTTTTTCACCGACCCGAACTTCAAGGCCGCGCCGATCGACGGCAGCGATCCGCTGGTCGGCGTGCCGATCCCGGGCGCGACCCCGGCCGAGTATCGCGCGCACCTGCTTTGGAACCTGCGCTCCGGCCTCAACGTCGCGGCGCTGCAATGCCAGTTCGCGCCGTGGCTTCGCACCGTTCCCAATTACAACGGCATCCTTGCCCACCATTCGGGCGAGCTTGCAGCCGCCTACACGACGCTGAACGGCTATTTCAAACGCGTCCACGGCCCGGTGAAGGGCGTGAAGGCGTTCGACGATTATTCAACCATCACCTACAATAACTTTGCATCGCTTCAGGCGCAGCTCGGCTTCTGCCAGGTCGCAAGCAACATTTCCAAGGCGGCGCTGCAGGCGCCCAAGGGCGGCCTGAACGACCTCGCCCAAAAGCGCACGCGCGAGCTGCGCAACAGCCTCGTCTACCAGGGCGAGCCCGGCTACGCCTTCAATCCCTACGCGATCGCCGTGCCGACGCTTCCGCGCATCCCGGACAATTGCTGGGACAAAAAGGGCCAGCTCAACAAGAAGTGCCGCCCGCGCGCCAAATCCTGAGCGCCCCCTGACCCTCAGGGCAGTCCGAGGAGCTTGTGGGTCTGGAGGCTGAGCCGCCAACGCGGGTTTTGCATGACATAATCGATCGCCGCTGCGCGGGCGCTGGTCGCGTCGGCGCAGTCGAGCGGCTGGATGAGGAAGTGATCGAAGCCCCAGCCGAGCAGCTCGGCGGGATCGATGCCCCGCTGCGGCCACACCAGCTTGAGCTCGTTGCCCGAGCGCTGCACGATCTGCGTTCCCGCCTTTGGGCTGACGCAGATCCAGTCGATCCCGGGCGCCGCGGGCAAGGTGCCGTTGGTTTCCATCGCCACTTCAAAGCCAGCGCCGTGAAGCGCGGCGATCAGCGGCTCGTCGAGCTGCAGCATGGGCTCGCCGCCGGTGACGACGACCAGCGGGCGCTCCCCCTCCCCCCATAGCGCCAACACACGGGCGGCAAGGGCCTCGGCCTCGTAACGGCCGCCATTCTCGCCATCCATGCCGACGAAATCGGTGTCGCAGAAGGTACACTGCGCGCTTGCGCGATCTTCTTCCCGCCCGGACCACAGATTGCAGCCCGCGAAGCGCAGGAAGACGGCGCGGCGGCCCGCCTGCATCCCCTCCCCTTGCAGGGTCAGGAACATCTCCTTGACGGCATAGCTCATTGCGGTGCGGCGTAGAGTGTGGGATCGGGCAGGCCCGCTTCCTCGAAGCCGCGGGCGCGCAGGCGGCAGCTGTCGCACAGGCCGCAATGCGCGCCCGACGGGGTGGGATCGTAGCAGGACCAGCTCATACCGGCGTCGAGGCCAAGGCGCGCCGCTTCGCGCGCAATGTCGGCCTTGGTCATGTGCTGGAGCGGCGCGTGGATCCGGAACCCCTGCCCCTCCGACCCGGCCTTGGTGCCGAGCGCCGCCAGGTTCTCAAACGCGGCCACGAACTCCGGCCGGCAATCGGGATAGCCGGAATAATCGAGGGCATTGATGCCGATAAAGAGGTCCCGCGCGCCGGCCGCCTCCGCCCAGCCAAGCGCAAGCGACAGGAAGATGGTGTTGCGGGCGGGAACGTAGGTGACGGGGATGTCATCGCCGACGCCGCCCTTCGGCACCTCGATGTCGGCGGTCAGGGCCGAGCCCCCGAAGGCGGTGAGATCGAGTGGCAACACGATGTGCCGGACCGCGCCGACCGCTGCCGCCACCCGGGCCGCCGCTTCGAGCTCGACGCGGTGGCGCTGGCCGTAATCGACGGTGAGGGCGAGGACTCCGAACCCCTCCTCCCGCGCCCGGCCGGCGGCGACCATTGAGTCGAGCCCGCCCGAGACCAGGACAACGGCGAGTGTAGGGGTGCGAGGATCGGTCATTGGATGCCAGTTGTGCTTGAGGGGGCCGGGTGCGGGCGGCCTTAGCGCGCGCCGGCCTATCTGCCCAGCACTCCCCTTCCGAAGAAACCGGGCTTACCAAAGAAACGGGCCGCCCGGTGAGGGGCGGCCCAGTTAGGCTT
>DASWMM010000462.1:0-11543 GCA_036399755.1 Allosphingosinicella sp. | reverse complement strand
AGACGCTGTCCGACTTGGCGCATTTCGGCGCATATTGGGTGCGGTAGAATGCGGCATGCTTGGCGTAGGCAGGGTTCAGCACCTCGCGGATCAGACGCTGGGCGCGCGCCTGCAGCGCGGTCCATTCCGCTTCGCTTACGTCGCCCGGCCGCGTTCCGAGAAAGGGCTCGTAGAAGCGCGACTTGGCGGGGTCCTCGGCAATGACGCCGCTGATCGACTTCTCCGTATTGCCGAGCACCGAGCAGGGCAGCATTTGCCCTTCCGTCACCGCCTGCCCGGTGATCTTCAGCGCCTCGTCGTTGAGCTTGGGATATTGCCCCAGCCGGGTGAGGTAGCTTTCGAAATCGGCCTTGCTTCGGAACGGCAGGCCGCTCGCCAAGCCCGCGAAATTCTGGTGCCAGCCGGCATACGTAGTGAACAGCATCACCCGCTGCCCAAACCCGTTCGCCTCCACCCCTTCGGCAAGCGAACGGCGCAGGATCGCCTTGCTGGTCCGATCGGAGGCGGAAAGGCCCGCATCGGGAATAGCATCCAGCCGCTTCAGGAACGCGGCCGACTTCGCCGCGCGGCGATCGGCGGCGGCAAGGCTGATCTCCTCGATCCGGTCATCATAGTCGCGCACACCCAAGGCCGTCGCATAGGTCGGCGCTTCGCTCAGCAGCCAGGCATAATGCTCGCCGAGCAGCGCCTTGAAATCGTCGCCGGGCGCGGCGGCGGCGGGAACCGTGCAGATGGCGGCGGCGGCAAGGAAGGCGGCGGCGAAGCGGCGGTTCATCGGGGTCTCCGGCAGGGCGTGGGATCGCCGCACCCTAGCCGCGCCCGGCGCGCTGGCAAGCATGCGCGGGAAACAACCGGCGTCTCGCCCGTTCACCGCCCCATGAGCGACAATGTCTATAAAATCATCGAGGTCGTCGGCAGCTCCGAAACCAGCATCGAGGACGCGGTTCAAAAGGCGGTGACGCGAGCGTCGGCCTCCGTCCACGGTTTGCGCTGGTTCGAGGTCAAGGAGACCCGCGGCCATATCGAGGACGGCCGGGTGGCCCATTACCAGGTGACGCTGCGCATCGGCTTCACCCTGGACGACGGCGCCTAACTATTCCCGGCCGCTTGCCCAGTTGCAGGCGCCGAATTGACAATCGTTTCGGGGACGAGTAACCGACCCCTCCCCGCGCCGGCAATGGGCCGCGCGGAAGTGACGGAGAAAAGCGATGAAGACGCATCGCCAGCATTGCGAAGATATTCGCTTCGCCTCCGTCCGGCCCCTGGCCAAGCGCTAGCCGCTTCGCCGGGCCGGACCCGGCGGCGAGCAACATTTCCCAATTATGCAAATAGAGTGGCTGTGCCCGCGCATCTTCGCGCGCGCCGGCCCGATGGATTGGTCATGGGCGAAAAGCTTCTGACGCAACGCCTGATCGTGGCGCTGCGCGAAACCGACGGCGCCGCTTCGCGGACGGCGCAGGCGTTGCTCGAATGGGCGGCGGACAATCGCGACTGGCTGTGGCCCGCCGACGAGGCGGCCGCATCCGGGAAGAAGGCGAAGAAGCGCAAGGGCGGCGGCAAGATCGAATGGGATCGGCTGCCCGTGCTTGCGCGCCGCATCGACACCGACGAGCCGGTCTCCCCGTTGGAGTCCAGCCTTGCCGGGGTGAGCGCCATGCTCGGCTTCGATCCGTTCGAGGCCGCGCTGCTTGCCGCCGTGGCGTCGCTGCAGCGGTTGCCGCGCCTGTCGAGCCTGCGCGCCCGGCTGACTCTGGCGGGCGCCGACATGCTGCCGCTGATCGGCCTGATCGCCGGCGCCGGCATGGCGGATGCGGCCGCGCGGGTGCGCCGCGCCGCGCCGGTGGCGCTCGGCCTGATCCGCATCGAAATGGCCCGCTCCGGCGGCTTCACCCTCGACCTCGACTGGCGGTTCGAGAATTTGCTCGATTGCGGTGCGGCGGGTGAAGACCGGATCGTCGAAGCGCTGGTCGGCCTGCCCCAGCGTGCGGCGCTGGAGCCCGAAGATTTCGCCGAACACACGCAGAGCCTGGACCTGCTCGCCCGGCTGCTCTCCGGCGCGCTGGAGCGCAAGGCGCCGGGCGTCAACATCCTGATCCACGGGCCACCGGGCACCGGCAAGACTGAGTTCGCCCGCACCCTCGCGGCGTCCGCCCGGGCAGCTTTGTACGCGGTCGGCGAGGCCGATGCGGACGGCGAGGAGCCGACCCGGTGGGAGCGGATCCACGCGCTGAAGCGTGCGCAGCGGCTGCTCGGCAGGCGCTCCGACAGCCTGTTGCTGTTCGACGAAATGGAGGATCTGTTCGCCGCCGCCTCGGACAGCCAGAGCGAGCGGCGGGCCGGCTCCAAGATCTTCGTCAACCGTCTGCTCGAAGACAATGGTGTACCGACCTTGTGGACGAGCAACGACATTGCTGCGATCGATCCGGCGCACCTGCGGCGGATGAGCTTCGTTCTGCGCATGGATCACCCCTCCGCCCGTGCCCGCACCCGCATCGCCGCCCGCGCTGCCGCGGACGAGGGCGCCGCCGAAGCAGCCGCCGGCCTCGCGCCGCTGCTCGCCCGCGAGGCGGAGAGCGCAAGCGTCGCCCGAGTGGCGCTGCGCAGCGCAGCGCTCGCGGGCGGCGGCGCGGAAGAGGCCGCGCAGGCCGCCGCGTCCCTTCTCCTAGCCATGCGCGGCGGCCGGGCGTTGCCCCCGGCTCTGGAAGGCGGCGGGCTGGACCTTTCGCTCTACGAAGCGGACGTGGAGATTGCGGGTTTGGTGGAACGGCTTGCGGCGCCGGACAATCCGCGCAATTTCTCGCTGCTCCTCACCGGCCCGCCCGGGACGGGAAAGACGGCGCTTGCGGCGCACCTCGCCGAGCGGCTCGACCGGCCGCTCCGGGTGAAGCGCGCCTCCGATCTGCTGTCGAAATGGGTCGGCGGCACCGAAGCGAAGATCGCCGACGCCTTTGCCGAAGCGCGGGATGACGGCGCGGTGCTGCTGTTCGATGAGGCGGATTCACTGCTTTTCGACCGGGCCGACGCGCAGCGCTCGTGGGAGATCACGCAGGTCAACGAGCTGCTGACCTGGATGGACGCCCATCCCCTGCCCTTCGTCGCGGCGACCAATTACGCGCGGCGGCTCGACCCGGCGGCGCTTCGGCGTTTCGTGTTCAAGATCGAGCTGGAAGCGATGTCGGAGACCGTGGCAAAGCGCGCCTTCCAGCGCTTCTTCGGGCTGCCCGCCCCGGCCGCTCTGCACGAGGTGGCGGGCCTCACCGCCGGCGATTTCGCCGTGGTCAAGCGCCAGCTCCGCCACCGTCCTATGGCCGCCGCCGCGGAAATCACGGCCCTGCTCGCGGCGGAAATGCGCGCCAAGCCCGAGCGGGCATCGCGGATCGGCTTTTGAAAGGTGAAAAGCGCCTGCCTCCTCAGATTGCGACGACGAGCTGCAGGCCTTCGATCGCGCTCGTCAGCCCCAGGAACAGGCGCTTGCCAACGATCCTGCCGGCGACATCCTTGCCGATCGCCGCGGCGATGCTGCCGCCTTGCCGCCTGGCGGCGAGGACGGTGCCGTCGGCCGAGACGCTGAGGTTGAGTTCAACCGTGCCGCGCACCTGTGGGTGCGCCTTGGCCAACGCGGCGCGCAGTTGCGCGAACATCGCGTCGTCGAGGCGGAAGCTCGATTCGGTGCCGACCGGGACCATGCCGTTGATCGATGCATCGCGCACCAGCGACCCGGGCTTGCGCAGCGGCGCAGCGCCGGCAAACGGATCGTAGACGCCGCCGCCCGCAAGGGCCCCGGAGCCGCCGCCAAGCGCCGGGGATCGAGGCCCGTTCTGAGCCGGAAGGGCGGAGGCGATCCGCGACACCGTCCATTCCGGCGGAGGGAGTTCCGAGGCGGCGGAAGCATCCACGGTCACCGGCGCGGCAGGGGGGATCTGAGCAGGGGCGGCCTTCGCAGCCGCGGCGGCGGGCGGCTCCGGCGCCGGCTCAGGCGCCGTCAGCATCGTGAGGTTCACCACTTCGGTGGGCCTGGGCTGGGGCTCCACCAGACCCGGCGCTTCGCCGAGACGCGTCGCGAACACCCACAGGAGCACGATGTGGATGAGCACGGTAAGCACCGTTCCGGCGCTTTTGCCCAGCCGCAGGTCTCGGCCGGCGAACAGAGACTCCAGCATCGGAGCCGCGTTCCTTCGCTGAGCGCGGTCGTCTTCCCGCCAGCTCTGCTGCAACACAAAGGCCAAGATTGTCCCTCCCGCCGCGTACCTTAGCGCACCAGCCGCGCACGGCAACCGCCGCCGAAGTCATAGACGAACAAAATTCCTTGAATTTCAAAGCGCCATGATTGCGGCACCGCCGCATTGGAGCTAGATTTCCAGTGGGGTGGGATTCGAATTGGCGAGTTTTAGCGAGCACCTGCTTGAGCAGAGGTTGCTCGATGCACAGGATTTGATGCGCGCGCAGGAAGTAAGCGCGCGAACCGGGCTCCGGCTTCCGGCGGCGCTCGCGCGTCTGGGTCTCGTCGCGGAAGCCGACATCGCCAGCGCCCTTGCCGCCGTCCACGATCTCCAGATGGTGAGCGCAGCCGACATCCCGCCGCTCGATCCGGAGACCGGCTACAGCTTTCGCTTCCTTGCCCATCACCGGGTGGCGCCGATCGCAAGCGAGGGCGATCGCCTGATCCTGGCGATGGCCGATCCGGAAGACGAAGCGGCGGCGCGCGGAATGGCGTTTGCCGCGGGCGTGCGGGAAATCCTGCCCAGGGTCGCGACCTTTTCGGATATCGACGCGCATCTCGGGCCGGTTCTTCACGCCTCTGCGGAGACGCCGGCCGACGGAGGCTCGGACGAAGACTTCGAACGCATTTTCGAAAGCGAGTCGGAAGCACCGGTGATCCGGCTCGTCCAGCGCCTGCTCGAAGGCGCCGTGGACCGCCGCGCGTCCGATCTCCACATCGAGCCGATGGCCCGCTTCGTGTCGGTGCGCTACCGGGTCGACGGACGCCTCGTCGAGGTCGAGCGCCACCCCGCCGCCCTTGCCGCGCCGATGGCGACCCGCATCAAGGTGCTGGCAGGACTCGACATCGCCGAATCGCGCTTGCCGCAGGACGGGCGCCTGCGGCTGACCGCGCGTGGCCGCGAAGTCGACGTGCGCGTCTCCACCTCGCCGATCGCGCATGGCGAAAGCATCGTGCTGCGCCTGCTCGGCCGCACCGAAGTGCCGCTGGAGCTTGACCTGCTCGGCCTTCCGCCGGCGGCGCTGGCGAGGCTCGAGCTCGCGCTTGCGCGGCCGCACGGCATCATTTTGCTGACCGGGCCGACCGGCAGCGGCAAGACCACCACCCTGTACGCCGCGATCAACCGCCTGCGCCGGCCGGAGGTCAAGATTCTGACCGTCGAGGACCCGGTCGAGGTGCTGCTGGAAGGCGTCAACCAGGTGCAGGTCCGGCCGGAGATCGAGCTGAGCTACGCGGCGACCCTGCGCGCCTTTTTGCGCCAGGACCCCGACATTCTGATGATCGGCGAGATACGCGACCTCGAAACCGCGGAGATTGCGCTTCGGGCGGCACTGACCGGGCATCTGGTGCTCTCCACACTGCACACCAACAGCGCGCTTGGCGCCTTCACCCGCTTGGCCGACATCGGCATCGAGCCCTATCTTGCCGCCTCCACGGTAGTCGCCACCATCGCCCAGCGATTGATCCGGGGGGTTTGCGGCGAGTGCGCGGGAACCAGGGTTCCCACCCCCGATGAAATCGCGCTGTTCGCCAGTGCCGGGATCGACGTACCGGCCGTGCTCGCCGTGCCGGCGGGCTGCCCCCGCTGTTCGGAAACCGGCTACCGCGGCCGCCTGCCGCTGATCGAGGTGGTGAGCATCGACGAGCGCATCCAGGCGGCGGTGCGCGAGGGCCGGGTGGAGGAAATGGAGGCGGGCCGGCCGCGCGCCGACACCCTGCTCGGCCACGGCCTTGCGCTTGCCGCCGCCGCCCGCACCAGCCTGGAAGAAGTTCGGCGCGCGGTGGAGCTGACATGACGCTCTATCGCTGCCTGGTCGTGTCCGCCGACGGCGCAAGCGCGTGGCGCGAAGTGGACGCGGTTGGCGAGGCCGCGGCCGCCGCCCATTTCAGCGCCGCCGGCTTTGTGCCGATCGAGGTGCGCAGCGGACGCATGGGGCTGAGCGAACGGCTGAACCGCCCGGTTCGCGTCGGCGGCGGCCTCGGCCTTGGCGAGCAGGCGCTTGTGCTGACCCAGCTTGCCCTCCTGATCCGCTCCGGCCTTCCGGTCGACAGGTCGCTGGACCTGCTGCGCGAGCAGGCGCCTCGCGCCGGCCAGCGCGAACTGCTGAACGAAGCGCTTGGGCGGGTCCGGGCCGGCGGCTCGCTGGCCTCGGCGCTGGAAGCGCGCAAGGCGTTTCCGGCTTATGTGGTGGGCGTGATCCGCTCGGCCGAGCGCTCGGGGCGGCTTGGCGATGCGCTCCACTCGCTTGCAGGCCGGATGACGCTGGCCGCCGCGACCCGCCGCCAGCTCATCACTGCCTTGACCTATCCGGCGGCAATCCTTGTCGCGACCTTTCTCGCCCTGTTCCTGGTGCTCACCCAGGTGGTGCCGCAGTTCGAGCCGGTGTTCGCCGGCGGCGGCGACCGCCTGCCGCAGCTTACCAGCCTTGTCCTTTCCCTTTCCGCGGCGGTGACCGGCCACGGTTTCGCGCTGCTGCTGCTTACCGCCGGGCCGATCCTGCTCATTTGGCTGCTGCTTCGCTCGCCCGGCGGCAAGGCGTTCATCGCGCGGCACCGCCGCCGCATTCCCGGCGCCGGGCTGCGCGACCAGCACCTTGCCGGCCAGCTTCTCGGCCTGATCGCGACCTTGTTGTCGAACGGCGTGCCGGTGGTCGGGGCGCTGCCGCTGGCGCGGGGCGCGATCGGCAGCGAAACCTGGCGCACGCATCTTGCCGAAGCGGAGCGGCGGGTGCGCGAGGGCGCAAGCCTGTCGCGCGCGCTCTCGGCCGCCGATCTGGTGCCGCGCACCGCGATCCGGCTGATCGAAGTCGGCGAGCGTTCAGGCCGCCTCGCCGAAACCTGCGAGCAAGCGAGCCTGGTGCTCGGCACAGCGGCGCGGGCGCGGATCGAGCGGATCGTCACCCTGGTCAATCCCATCGCAATCGTCAGCCTCGGCGGACTGGTGGCGATGCTGGTCGGCGGGGTCATGTTGGGTATTTTCGCAATGGGGGATTTCGCCGGATGAAACGGGGCGAGTGCAAGCGGGCGAGGGGCGAGAGCGGCTTCACCTTGATGGAGATGCTGGTGGTGCTGGTGGTGATCGGCCTGATCGCCGCCGTCGCCATTCCGCAGATCATGCACCTGCTTGGCGGCGCCAAGTCCAAGGCGGCCAAGATCCAGTTGGAAACGCTGAGCCAGAGCCTGTCTTATTACCAGATCGACGTCGGCGGCTATCCGACAACCGAGCAGGGGCTGAAGGCCCTGTGGCAGGCGCCCGGCCAGTTGCCGGGCTGGAACGGACCCTATGTTCGGCGCGAGCAGCAGCTCACCGATCCGTGGGGCAAGCCGTTCGCCTATCGCAGCCCCGGGCAGAAAAGCGCCTTCGAGCTGGTGACGCTCGGCGCCGACGGCGTTGCGGGGGGAAGCGGGGAAGATGCCGATCTCAGCGCCGCCGACTAGAAAAGCAGGCTTCACCCGGATCGAGATGCTGGTCGTGCTGACGATCATCGGCCTCGTCGCCGCGGCCGCGGCGGTGCGCCTTGGCGGGCCGCCGGCAGGCGCGGCCCGGCAGCGCGCCGTGCAGACGCTGCGCGTTGCCTTTGCCAAGGCGCGCTCGGAAGCATCGGCGACCGGCCGCGCCGCCGCCGTGCGGCCGGCAGCCCTGGTTGCGGAGGCCGCGCTTGCCACACCCGCCTTCCCCGCGCCGCCCGGCGAGATACTCTTCTACCCCGACGGATCGAGCAGCGCCGGCACCGTATCCCTGCGCGGCGCCCCCGTGCTCGAGATCGACTGGCTGACCGGCGAGGCGCGCGATGCCGGCTGACCGGACGCGGGCCGCGGAGCGCGGCTTCACCCTGATCGAAGTACTGGTGGCGCTGGTTGCGACCTCGCTGATCCTCGGCATCGTCATGGAAGGCGCACTGCTCGCCCGCCAGCGCGAAAAAGCGGCCGAGCAGAAGCGTGAAGCGGTGCTGCTCGCCGGCCACCTCGTCGCCGAGGCGCGGGCGGCCGCCTTTGTCCCTGCGGTCCGCGCCGGTCGGGAGGGCGGCCTCGCCTGGGAAGTGCGCGAAACCGCCGCCGCCGCCGATCCGCGCGGCGTGTTTGTGCTGTCCGCCATCGCGGTCGGTGTTCGCGGCGCGGATGGGCGGCTGCTGTTCGGCGGCGAGACGCGCGCGCTCAAATCCGCGCCTGCGCCCGCGCAATGAACCGCCAGGCCGGCTTCACCCTGATCGAGCTGCTCGCCGCAATGACCGCGGGTTCGCTGCTGCTCGTCACCTTGAGCGTCTCCGTCGCGCAGCTCGGCATGCAGCTTTCGCGCAAGCCCGACGTCCAGGCCGCCCGCCTCGAAGCCTTCGCGCCAGTGTTCCGATCCCTGCTCGAACAAGCGCAGCCAGGGGAGAAGGACACCGGCTTCGTGGGCAGCGCGAAGGGGCTGCGCGCGCTGGTCGAGCCGCCCATGGCGGCGGCTCTCGCCGGGCCCATGCGGCTTGATCTTGCAGTCCGCCCCGATGCTACGGGCGAGGCCCTCCACCTGCTCCTGACTCCGCTCGCCCCCGGCGCCGCCCTCCCCTCCGCCGCCACCAGCGACCGGATAGTTGCCGAGGGCTTCCGCTCGATCCGCTTCACTTACGCCGCCAAGCCGTCCGGCGCCGCCGCGGGCTTGCCGAAGCTCATCACCATCGCCTTCGAAACCACCGACCAAAAGGTCCGCAGCCTCTCCGCCGCCCCCCGCATCGACTCCGGCGGCACCTGCCGTTTCGACCCTATCTCGATGGCCTGCCGGTGAACGCCGTCGCCGCTTTCAGCGATCAGGCCGGGCAGTTCCTGCGCTGGTGGGGCGGGGAGCTTGCCGCTTTGGTTCCGGAGGCGATCCTTGCCCGGCGTAAGCCCAAGCCGCGCTCCGACATAAAGATCGGCCCGGAAGGCATTACCATCGATCGGGTCGAGCAGGGCCTTGGCGAGCGCTATGGCGAGAGCCGGCCCATTGAAGCGCTGGACGAGGACGCCTGGGCGGAGCTCGGCGGGGTGATTGCGGGCACCAGGCCGCGCATCGTGCTGGGCGTGCCGGACATCTATGTCGCGTCGCTCAGCCTGCCCGCCGCCGCGCGGGGAAGGCTGAACGCGGCGGTTTCGCTCCACCTTGCGCAGGTCGCGCCGCTTGATCCTTCGCTGCTTGTCTGGACGGCGCTTCCCCGGCCCGCAGAAGGGGGGCGGATATCGGTGTCGATCGCGATGGCGCGGGCCGCGCGGGTGGCCGAGCTGCAGGGCATGTTCGCCGATCATGGCTTGCCGATCCCCTCGATCGCGGCGGAGGGACCGGACGGGCCGGTGGAACTCCAGAGATCCGGCGCGGGGGCAGCAGGCGGCGACGAGGCCCGCGCCAATCGGATCGCCACCGCCGGAGCCGCGCTTCTGCTCCTCAGCATCCCCTTCACCACCGTGGCCGGGGCTTGGCTGCTGTCCGGAATGGCGGAGGGCGAAGCCGAGCGGATCAGCCGCGACATCGCGCCGCGCCTGATCGCCGAACGAAAGGCGGAACGGGACGGGGAGCTTCGCCGCGCCCTTGCCGTGGTTTACGCCCACCCGGCGGCAACCGCGACTGTGGAGGCACTTGCGCTCGGTGTGCCCGACACGGATTATCTGGAAAGCGCCGCCCGCGCACCGGACGGCACCCTGCAAGCCAGCATCGACAGCGCCGACGCCGACGCCCTCCGCGCCGCGCTTGCCAAAGCCCCACTGCAGCCCCCACCCGAAGCCGGCGAAGCGGTGCCGATGGAGGAACGCCCCGGGCGCGTGCGGATCGGGCTGCGGAGCGCCGGCCGGTGATCGAAAGCTTCTCCCCCTTGACCCGCCGTGTGCTGGCCGTCGGCCTGCTGATCCTTGCTTTGCTGCTCGCAGTGCAGATCTTCAGCCTGGCCGCCGCCGCCGTGGGCACGGCGCTTGGGCGGCTCGAGGACAGCCGCTTCGCTTTGGCGCGGATCGAGGCGGTGCGCGCGCGCCCCTTGCCGCCGCGGGCGCCCCCGCTGCCCCCAGGCCAGTTCCTGCAGGCGGACAGCCACGACACCGCCACTGCCGCAGCCGCGGGCCGAATCCGCACGGCGGCCGGCGGCAGCGGTGTGACCCTTGAAGGGATGACGGCTGTTCCAGCCGACCCGGCCAATCCAAGACTTGTTCGGATCTCCTTCGCCGCGCGCGCGGCGGAACCGGCGCTGCTTGCCTTCATCCAGGCGGTCGAGCGCGACGATCCGCCCCTGCGCCTCCACGCCTGGAGCATCGCTCGCGCCCCCGGCGGGCCTGAGCTCGTCCTTCAGGCCAGCGCCGTGGTCGCCTGGAGCCCGGCGCAATGAGCCTCGTCCACCCCCGCCTGGTGCTCCTCGCGGTGGCGGCGGTCGCCGCCGTGACGATGCCCATCCTCCTCCTGCACGAGGGCGACGCCGCGCCGCGAGTGGCCCGCGCCCGCTTCGCTTTGCCCGCGCCTGCGGTGAGCCCGCAGCCTTCGGGCGCCCTATCCTTTGCGCTGAGCGCGCCGCCTTTCGACCCCGACCGAAGCCCGGGGAGTGCTCCCGTCGAGGTAGCCGCCCCCGCCGCCGCGGCTCCTCCCCCGCCCCCGCCCCCGCCGGCGCCCCGTCTGGTCGGAGTCGCTGCGGGCGGACGCGGCCGGGCCGTCGCCCTCGTGCGCGGCGCCGATGGCGAAACAAACGTGCTGAGCCGCGGCCAAAGCGTAGACGGCTGGCGCCTTGTCGCCATCGGTCCGCAGGATGCCCTGTTCGAGCTGAACGGCCGCAGGGAACGCGTCCGTCTGGATTTCGGCAACCGGCAAAGCGGAGCCGCCGCGCCTGCCCCTGCCGCTGGTCCGCCGCCCGTTCTCCAACCCGAAATCCCGCCGCCGCCGGCGCGCTTACCCTGAGGAATGAGTTTCATGCGCCACACGCACATGCGTTTCGTACCGGCCGCCGCGGCGCTGAGCCTCGCCGCCGCGGGGCTGATCGCGCCGGCGCTGACCGGCCTCTCCTCCCGCGCGGAGGCGGCGCAGAAGAAGCGCGCCACCGAAGAGGGCTACACGCTCGCCTTTGTTGAGGCGGATGTGCGGCGGGTGGTGGATGCGGTGCTCGGCGAGATGCTGTCGCTGGATTACAGCGTCGATCCCAAGGTGCAGGGCAACATTACCTTGCGCACCCGGCAGCCGGTGCCGCGCTCGCAGCTCCTGTCGCTGCTCGAAAACGCGCTGCGTTCGGTGGATGCGGTGATCATCGCCGACGGCGCGCGCTACCGCGTGGTGAGCCGGGAAAATGCCCGCAGCCGCGCTCCGGTAGCGAGCGGCGGAACGGGTGGGGCGCCGCAGATG
>DASWMM010000461.1:0-7934 GCA_036399755.1 Allosphingosinicella sp. | reverse complement strand
CGATGTTCTTCCTCGATCCGTCGGGCAACGCGCTGGAGATCAAGGACGGCGAGTCCAGTCTCCAGCAGCAACCAAACCACAGTCAGCTTACGCGATGCCGATGCAGGAAATGCCGTCTTGCCGCACTACTTGCGCCATGTTAGCGCTATCATTCCCCTCAGTTAGAGCTGAGACCAAGGGATCTAGCGGGGCCCTGGGAAAGGTCGCTTTGCCGAATTGATGAACGTTCCGCCAGCCGGGGCACAGTGATCAGGAGACGACGAAGAAAAACTATAACGGGAGAGGATAATGAAAAAGATAATGATGAGGATGCTAGTGGCTCTGGCCCTGCTCCTTCCGGCGCAAGTGGCGTCGGCCCAGACTATCGCAGTCCTTTGCTACCACTCGGTGTCCGACACATTGACCGGTCGCTACAACTTGAGCGTCGCGAAGTTCAAGGAGCAGATGAACTATCTGAAGGCCAATGGATTCACGCCTCTTAATGCGACCGAATATCATGCGGTGATGACGGGGGCAGCTCCAGCGCCGGCCAAGCCGGTCGTTCTGACATTCGACGACTCCAACGCGGACTTTGCTACAACCGTGGCACCGATCCTCAACGGCCATGGATTCAAGTCCATCGCATTCCTGGTTACCGACTGGATCGATGGCTCGGGCCGGATCACTTCGTCGCAGATCAGCAGCCTGTCTTCGACCCACAGCATGGAGAACCACACAACGGACCATAGCAGCCTGTCGTCGGGGACCTATGCGGAGATATTCGCGAAGATCGATGGCGCCAGCGACAAGATCCAGTGGATCACGGGCAAAAGGCCGATAGCTCTGGCCTATCCAAATGGCCGCGACAGCGCCACCGCTCATGCGGCGGCGAAAGATGCCGGCATTTTGATGGGCTTCACTGCTGCCGGTACGAAGACCAAACCTGGGGACAATCTGTACACCCTGGGCCGTTACATCATTCCCAGCAGTGAGACGCTGGCCAGCTTTGCAAAGAAAGTGAACCCGTAAACAATCAATTCTGCCCGCGCGGGGTTTTCCGAATTTTGCGCGGGCAGCCTTGCTCCAGCGACCGAACACAATAGCACCATCTGTGCCGGCCGCCTGGGCGCAAGCTTTACAGAGCCAGCTTCTCAAGCGACATTTCCGCTTCGCCCAAAGCAATACATTCCGGCGTGAATTCCCCGGCTTTTTCACACTCCGGACGCAATTGCGTGTCGATCATCTGGGTGATGCGGTGGATGGATTGTGCGCGTGTCTCATTCGGCGGAATGGGCTGGCAGCGTTGCCACTGGCCGTTGATCCGGCAAATTTGACGGGCCCGCAGCTCTGCCTGATGGGCCGCGATCTTGGCGGAGCATTCCGTCTCACCCACTCCTTTGCAATCAAACGTCCCCGCGACGGCCATAAGCTGTGCCGTTGGCACCAGCGAAAGGGCGGGCTCCACGCCGGACGCGCCAAGCTTCGGTTGATCGCCTGGGGATGCTGCCGCTTGCGGCGCAGCCGGCTGGACCGGGGGGATCGCAGCGACGTGCGAGCGTGTGCGTTCGGCATGGGCATCGCCTTCGACATCGGCATCGCCGCAGGCGAAAAGCGCCAGTGTCATGAGGATCGTTGCTTTTCTCATCGAACTTCTCACCGGATGACGAGCAATTAGCATGCTGCGTGCCTGCATGGAACGGTCCCACCGTCCGCTTCCGGCCATAGGCAGACGGTCCGCTTCCGTGAGCAGTTCGTTCACTTTCGGGTGAAACGGAGGGGAGGCTCACTAAAAAGGAAGCAGGCTGCCACCGGCTTGCGCGCCCCGCCTGATCCCGCTTGGTATTGCTTGTTTTCCCGCCAAGCTTTGCTATGCCCTTGTGAAAGCTGCGAATTCGCGCGGGGCACAAGTTGGGGTTGGGTTTTTGAAAAAATATAGCATGTTCCGCACGGCAGCGGCGGAGACGGTTATCGCGGCCGACGCAGCGACCGACGACAATTACAGCGTGCTGGGTGGAGCCACCGCGGCGAGCACCCCCTACGTCAACATCGATCTGGGTTACGGCAACGATCACCTGACCGTTGATTACTCGGCGGCCACCGTCGACATCTGGATGCCGGCCTCGTCCTACCCCTTCCGCACCGGTGGGGTTGATTGGGAGTACGGGGTCGGCGGCACGATGTACTACGGGCCGAACGGCGCCCGGCAAGCTGTGCTTACCTTCGCGGGCGTGGACCGCATCACCATTTTCGGCGGCAGCGGCAACGACCGGTTGGATGGAACGATCAAGGACGATCAGCTCTACGGCGGTGCCGGCGACGATCAGCTCCACGCAGGAGTGGGCACCGATTTGATGGTGGGAGGCGCGGGCAACGATTCCTATATCGTCGACAGCGACGACACCGTTGTTGAAAATTTCGGCGAGGGCATAGATCACATCGAAACCCCCGCCGGGTCCAAGTTGGATCCTTCGGCGATGTACCAGTTGCCCGCCAACGTCGAAAACCTCACCGGCACGGGGTACTATTTCGGGCAGGGCGTTTACGGAAACGCCTTGGACAACGTGATCAAGATGGCGGCGAGCAGCGATCTCGTCGTGCTCCAGGATGGCGGCAACGATCGCGTCGAGGCGGGCGCGGGCGACGACTTCCTGTATTGGGGCGCCGCCTTCAACAACGCCGACAGCAACCATGGCGGCGAGGGCTTCGATTCGGTCGGCCTTTTGGGAAACTACAGCCTCATCCTGGATGCCGACGATCTCGTGTCGATTGAAAAGCTCGCCGTCTACTCGTCCGGCAATCCGGCGCAGCCGGCGAGCTACGCGCTGACCACGCACGATGCCAATGTCCTTGCCGGGCAGCAGCTTCTTGTCATCGGCTCGTCCCTCACCGGCAGCGAATCCTTGAGCTTCGATGGTTCGGCCGAGCTGGATGGATTCTTCAAGATCCGCTCCGGCCGGGGCGCCGACACGCTGATCGGCGGTGCAAAAAGGGACGACATTCAGGGCGGCGAGGGCAACGATCTCATCCGCGGCAACGGCGGCAAGGACTCGGTCCAGGGTGGCCTGGGCGCGGACGAACTGTGGGGAGGCGAAGGCGCCGATCGCTTCGTCTACACCGGTACGGCGGAGTCGCCCGCCTTGGCCGCCGGCACGGATTGGATCAAGGACTTCGAGGTCGGCGTCGACAAGATCCACCTGAGGCCGATCGATGCGAACGGCAATGCAGCGGACGGGCTGACGGCGTTCTCGTTCATCGGCGGCAGCGCGTTTTCCGGGACAGCGGGAGAATTGCGGGTCATCTCCAACGGCTCGGCCTCGTTCGTTCAGGCCGACATCAACGGGGATGGCAATGCCGACTTTGCGATCCAGGTGACCACGACGAGCATTTACCCGCTCGGGCGCAACGACTTCGAAATCTGAGCGCAAGGGACCGCTCCGGGCTTGTTCCTGGTGAGCCTGGAGCGGTCAGCGCAGACGACCTCAACGCTCGTTCTGGCCGGTTCACCCCTCCCTGCTTAGGGAGGGGTTGGGGTGGGTAAGCACCGAGGCGGCTCGATGCCGCCGAGGGGCTGTGGACGCAGTTCCCGGAACTGCGTTCTGGGCGAATGAGGCTGGTTTGGGCTTCCGAGCGTCAGAAGGCGCCTTCAGGGGCATTGCGCCCCTTCAGCCGCTACCCACCCCCTGCCCCTCCCTTGCAGGGAGGGGGGTTGTTCGCGGCGGCCTACTCCGCGGCGACTTCGACCAAGTAGTTGCTGGCTGCTTCGTCCTTGCTGCGCATGCGTGCCTGCTCCTCGGCGAACCAGGGGGTGGTGGCTTCGAGGCCCTGGGCGAGCGCGACCTTGGGTTCCCAGCCGAGGCGGTCCTTGGCGCGGTCGATGTTGGGCTTGCGGCGGCGGGGGTCGTCTTCGGGGAGCGGCAGGTTGACGATGCGGGACCTGGAGCCGGTCATCTTCAGCACGCGCTCGACGAGGTCGGAGACGGTGAGCTCGACCGGGTTGCCGAGGTTGACCGGGCCATCGGTGACGTTCGAGTCCATCAGCCGCATCAGGCCGTCGACGAGATCGGAGACGAAGCAGAAGCTCCTGGTCTGCGAACCGTCGCCGTAGACGGTGATGTCCTCGCCGGCGAGCGCCTGGCAGATGACGTTGGAGACGACGCGGCCGTCGTCCGGGCGCATGCGCGGGCCGTAGGTGTTGAAGATGCGGGCGACGCGGACGTCCGCCCGGCCCATGCGCTGATAATCGAAGGTCAGGGTCTCGGCGGCGCGCTTGCCTTCGTCGTAGCAGGCGCGCGGGCCGGTGCAGTTGACCCAGCCGCGATAGCTTTCGGGCTGCGGGTGGACCTCGGGATCGCCATAGACTTCGCTGGTCGAGGTCAGCAGGAACCGCGCGCCTTTGTCTTCGGCGAGGCGCAGCAGGTTGCGGGTGCCGAGCACGTTGGTGAGCATCGTGTGCTCGGGATCGGCCTGGTAGTGCGGCGGCGAGGCGGCGCAGGCGAGGTTGTAGATGTGGGTGAAGGCGGTGCGCGTCACCGACGAGGGGAGATCGTCGATCACGTCGGCCTCGACGAAATCGAAGCGGCTTTCACGTTCCAGGTGCGCCAGGTTCTGCGCGCGGCCGGTGAGCAGGCTGTCGAGGCAGACCACGGTTGCGCCGTCGGCGAGCAGCGAATCCATCAGGTGGGAGCCGATAAACCCCGCGCCGCCGGTTACCAAGGCGGTCTTCTTGCTTGCGATCTTCACGTTCTGCTCCCTCATTCGGCGTCCTTCGTATTTTTCATTTCCCGGCGCAACAACCACTTACCGGTTCCGGCGCCGTGTATCCGTTCGTTTATTCCACCGGCTCGAGCTCAGGCTGGGCCACGGCGGCCGCTTCGCGAAGGGCCACATCGAGTTCGCGGGCGCGGTCGGCGGCGGTGTGGCCGGCCAGAACCCGCACGCGCGCGGCGCGGCCCATGTCCTCGGCGGCGCGCCAGTCGCCTTCTTGGAGAAGGCGGACGACTTCGTCCGTGGTGTCGGCGAGGACGATTTCGCGGCCGGGGCTGAACAGGCTGTCGAGCCCTTGCCAGCGGTCGGAAATCACCGGCACCGCGCAGGCGGCGGCCTCGAACAGGCGCACGGAGGGCGACCAGCCGGCGGCGATCATGTCGGCGCGCGTCACGTTCAAGGTGAAGCGCGAGGCCGAGTAGAAAGCCGGGTGGTCGGCGGGGGGGAGGTGCTCGATACGCTCGACATTGGCCGGCCAGTCGATGCCTTGCGGGTATTGCGGGCCGGCGACGACGAAGCGGCGGTCGGGCAGGCGGCGCGCGGGCTCGACCAGCAGCCGCTCAAGCGTCGGCTGGCGGTCCGGGCTGTAGGTGCCGAGGTAGGACAGGTCCCATTTCTTCGGCACGTCGAGCGGCGGGTAGGCGGCGGGATCGACCGAGCAATAGAGGGCGCGGGCGGCGGGGGAGCGGTAATGCTCTTCGAGGTGGCGAAGCGTCGGGCCGCCGGTGAAGCTCAGGTAGACATCGTAGCCGGGGATGATTTCGGGCGAAAGATATTCGAAGTCGCCGCGCTCGAGCTTGGCGAGAGTCACGGGCGTGTCGATGTCGTAAAAGGCGGTAACGCCGCGCGCGTGGCTTTGGACGAAGCGGCCGACCTCGACTCCGTCGGGCACGTAGGAGCCGACGATCACCGCGTCGGCGCGCTCGATCTCGCCGCGCCAGCGTTCCAGGCCGGGGAGGTCGGAATAATATTCCAGGCGGCAATAATCGGGATCGGTGTGGTCGCGGGCGGAGGCGTACCAGGGCACGTCGCGTTCCAGGAACAGGATGTCGTGGCCGCGGGCGGCATAAGCCTTGAGAAGGGCGCGGAAGGTGGTGGCGTGGCCGTTGCCCCAGCTCGAGGACAAAGACAGGCCGAGAACGACGAGGCGCATCAGGCGGCGCTCCTTTCCGGCTGAAGCGCTTCCCGGAAAATGGCATCGACCTGCTCGCCGCGGTGGGCGTAGGTGTTTTCGGCGAGGGTGCGTTTCAGCGCGGCCTGGCCGATCGCGCGGGCGCGCTCGGGGGTGAGGGCGGCGAGGTGGTCGGCGACGTCCTGTCCGTCGCGGGCGACCAGCACCTCGGTGTCGGGCTCCAGGAACTGCTCGATGCCTTCCCAGGCGTCGGTGATCAGGCAGGCGGCGGCGCCGGCGGCTTCGAACACACGGGTGGCGGGGGAGAAGCCGATGTTGGCCATCGAATCGCGCGCGACGTTGAGCACGGCGAGCGGGGTGCAGTTAAAGGCGTTGTGCTGGTGGGTGTAGACGTGGCCGAGGTGGCGCACGTTCTGCGGCATGCCCTTCGTTTCCCAGCCGTTGCCGCCGATCAGGAAGCTCCTGTTGGGGCAGGCGGCGGCGGCGCGAAGGAAAAATTCCTCCACGCGCGCCTCGCGGTCGGGGAGGCGGTTGCCGAGAAAGGCGAGGTCGGACGCGAAGGCGGGATCGGCCGGCACCGGGTGATGGGTGGTGGGATCGAGCGCGTTGTAGACGGGGATGCAGCGCCGGGCGCCGAAGCCCTCGTAGGCGTTCACCACCGGCGGGCCGCCGCCATAGGTGAGGACCATGTCGAGGCTTCGAAGAGTGCGGCGGACGACGTGGCTTTCGTCGGCGCGCATTTCCTCCAGGGTGGCGGCGGCGTCGACGTCCCAGAAGATGCGCAGCGCATCGTCGCGGCTATGCTCGATGATGCCTTCCAGGAGCTCGGTGTCGAATACGCCGACGCCGTTGGCCTTGACGACGATATCGGCCTGGCGCGCCTCCTGCAGGACGCGGTGGAGGGCTTCGGGGGTGGCGTCGTAGACCACCGAGCGCGCCCATTCGGGGGGATCGATGTCGCGGTGCTGTTGGCGCTCGAACGCGTCGGGCTCGTAGAATGTGATCTGCCAGCCGCGCGAGGCGAGGTCGCGCAGCAGGCCGCGGTAATAAGTCGCGGCGCCGTTCCAGTAGGAGCTGAGCAGGCTGGAGCCGTAAAAGGCGATCTTCATGCGGTCGTCTCGCTTAAGCCCCTCTCCCCTTGCGGGAGAGGGAGGGGCCCGGCCTGCGCAGCAGGCTGGGAGGGTGAGGGAATGGCGGTCGGCGAAGAAGTGCCCTCACCCTCCCACTCGCTTTGCGAGCGGGTCCCTCCCTCTCCCGAAATGGAAGAGGGGTTAAGGGACGCGACGATGCCCAGCAGTTCGTCCGCCCGGTGGGCGCAGGTGTGGCGGGCTCCGACGGTTTCAAGGCCGCTTTTCACCAGGGCGGCGCGGAGGGCCGGGTCGTTCTGGAGCGCGGTCAGGTGCCGCGTCATTTCCTCGCCGTCGCGGGCGACGAGATAATCCTCGCCGGGGCGGAAGAGGTTTTCGCTGTCGTCCCAGGGCGCGCTGACCAGCGGGATGCCGCAGGCGAGGGCTTCGAAGACTCGGATGGTGGGAATGCCTGGCAGGACCTGCGTGTAGAAGCGGCGCGGGACGTGGACGGTGGCCATGTGGCCGGCGAAGATGCGCGGCGCTTCGGCGTTGGCGATCCAGCCGTGATAGCGGGCGCCGTAACGGGCGAGGGTGGCCTTGGCCTCGCCGGTGTAGCGGACGCCGTAGACGTCGAGGCCGAGATTCGCAGCCTGCGCCGGGCGAAACAGGAAGCTTTCGAGCTCCTCCGTACGCTCGCCGTCGCCCCAGTTGCCGATCCAGACCAGGCCTTCGCGCTCGCCCTCTTCGGCCGGCGGATGGAAGTGGCGGAGGTCGGCGGCTTCGTGCCAGACGAAGACCCGGCCTTCCCAGCCCCAGCGGCGGTACACCTCGGCCAGCGTTTCCCCGAAGGCCAGCACCGCGTCGTAGCCGGAAAGGTCGAAGGCGCGGATCGCGTCGGGATCGGAAACGGCGCGGTGGTGGGTGTCGTGGAAGAGGAGCTGGAAGCGGGCGCCACCCCTGCGCAGGTCCCCGATCGCGGCGACCAAGGC
>DASWMM010000460.1:0-1912 GCA_036399755.1 Allosphingosinicella sp. | reverse complement strand
CGGACTATGTCGATTTGTATTACGCCCACCGCGACGCGCCGGATGTGCCGATCGAGGAGACGATGGAGGCGTTCGATAAGCTGGTGCGGGCCGGCAAGGTGCGTGCGCTCGGCGCCTCGCAATATGAGGCCGACCGGCTGGAGCGCGCGCTCGACATTTCGGCGGAGAATGGCTGGACCGGCTATTCGGTGCTGCAGACCTGGTACAACCTCGTCGATCGTCCGAAATATGAAGATGCGCTGAGGGAGGTTGTCGAGAGCCGCGGGCTTGGCATGGCGGCGTTCTTCTCGCTGGCCAACGGCTATCTCACCGGCAAGTATCGCAGCACCGCCGACCTCGGCCAAAGCGTCCGCTCCGACCGGGTGGAGGAATATATCGCCGGCAACGGGCCGCAGGTGCTGGCGGCGCTCGATCAGGTAGCGGCGGAGGTTGGCGCGACGCCGGCGCAGGTCGCGCTCGCGTGGACCGCGGCGCAGCCGGGGGTCACGGCCGCCCTTGCGAGCGCGCGGACGGCCGCGCAGCTTGATGAACTGCTCGGCTGCCTGGAGCTCGAGCTCAGCCGCGAACAGATTACCGCGCTCGATCAGGCGAGCGCATCCACAGGGGAGACGACGAAATGAACCCACGCATGTTTCTGCAGACCATGATCGCGCTTGCCTCGGCCTCGCTCGGCCTGGTGGCGGCTTTGGCCTGGAACGAGGCGATCAAGGCAACTCTCGCGGCGCTGGGCCTCGGCGACAGCCTTGCCGGCCTTTACACCTACGCAATTTTGGCGACGATCATCGCGGTGACCGTGCTGGTCATGCTCGGCAAGGCCGCGGCGCGGATCGGCGGCGAAGCGCACTTCACCCGCGAAGCGGAGGGCTGAGCCGGATGATCTGGCTGGACGATCTGAAGGTCGGCGACGAGACCTATTTCGGCAGCACCGAAGTGACTCGCGAGGAAGTGATCGACTTTGCGCGCCGCTACGATCCGCAGCCCTTTCACCTCTCCGACGAAGCGGCTGCCAAGACCCATTTCGGGCGGCTGGCGGCAAGCGGCTGGCACACCTGCGCGATGGTGATGGGGGTAATCGCCCGGCACGTGGTGGAGACGGAGCAGGCCGGCCTGGGTTCGCCCGGAATTGACGAGCTCCGCTGGCTGAAGCCGGTTTATCCGGGCGATACGCTGCACGTCCACGCCAGGATCATCGACGTCACGCCGTCCCGGTCGAAGCCGGAGATCGGCTCGTTCCGCTCGGCGACGACCGTAACCAATCAAGACGGGGTGCCGGTGCTGACCTTCACCAGCATCGTGCTGATGCGCAGGAAGCCGGCGGAAGGGTAGGCTAGAAGCCCCTCCCCTTCAGGGGAGGGGTTTGGGGAGGGGAAGTTCGGCTGAGAATGGCTGAGCTTATGCTCGGATTACAGGCCCCTCCCCAACCCCTCCCCTGAAGGGGAGGGGCTAAGCGATGCGATCAATCCCGCCGGTCGCGGCGGTTTTCGCGGCGGAGCTGGCCGCGGTCCTGGCGCCGTTCCTGGCGGTTTTCGATGCGATCCTGCCGCCGGTCCTGGCGGAACTGCTCGCGAGTTATCGTGCCGTTGCGGACTGCCTGGCGATCCTCCTGCCGTTCCTGGCGGTTTTCGATGCGATCACCGCGGCGGTCCTGACGGAAATCCTGCCGGTTTTCACGCACTTCACGGCGATCCTCGCGATACTCCTGCCGGTTGCCGCGGTAATTGCCCCAATTCTCGTAGCGGCGGTCGTTCCAGTCGCGCTGGCCATATTGGCCGCGGCGGCCTTCCCAATAGCGGCGCTGGTTGTCGTCCCACCGGTGGCGGCGGCCGGAGCGGTCGTAGATGTAGAAGCCGATGCCGGGATAATAATAATCGCCGTACCAGCCGTAATAGCTGCTGCCGTAGCCGCCGCCATA
>DASWMM010000459.1:0-5438 GCA_036399755.1 Allosphingosinicella sp. | reverse complement strand
CTGAAAAGCTGCCTTTCCCCCTTTGTGGCAGCAAATCCCCAAAAAAGGCATCAAATCCCCTTCCCACGGGGTGCCGGTAATGTTATCCACGGGCTTCAAAGTTTAGGGGCAATTCTTCGTTCGGCCGAATGGCACGCGAAGGCGCGGTGTATGCGCTTTCGTGAACGGGAAACCTCGTGTTCAGGAGCGGGGCGTTCAGGGGCGTGGAGATTGACGACTTCTTTCAGGGAAGCGCGCTCAACGCGGTAGATGCCAAGGGGCGTCTTTCCGTTCCCGCATTCGTTCGCAACGTCATCGAGCGCGCTTCGGACGCCCGGGCCATTGTCATCGGCGCCCATGAAGTCTCCCCCTGCCTCACCGCCTACGGCCGCAACTACGCACGCAACCTGTTTCAGGAAATTGAGCGCCGCCGCCTGACCGAGGAAGGCAAAGGCGGCACCATCCAGGATCACTATGCCCGTGCCCGCCGCGCCTTCGGCATGACCGAGGATGTCCCCTACGACACGTCCGGCCGGATCGTTCTCCCGCCGATGATGCGCCGTAAGGGCGGCATCGAGGATCTTGCCCTTTTCGTCGGCGTCGGCGGCACCGTGGAAATCTGGAATCCGCGAATCGCGCTTGAGCAGGGCGATGCGGATCTTCGCGACATCGCCGCCTGGCGGCTTGAAGAAAAAGGGCTGGCCCTGTGAGCGGCCCCGCAACCACAACCGGAACTGCCGCCCCGCACGTTCCGGTTCTGCTCGCCGAAGTGATTGCCGGCCTGGCGATCTCCTCCGGCGAAACCCATGTCGACGGCACCTTCGGGGCCGGCGGCTATACGCGCGCCATTTTAGAGAGTGGGGCCGCCCGTGTCTTCGCCTTCGATCGCGATCCAGATGCGATTCGTGAGGGCGAGGAAATCGCGGCCTCGAGCGGGGGGCGCCTGACGCTTGTTCCGGAGCGTTTTTCCCGGATGCGTCAGGCGCTTGCCGGCTACCAGGTCGAAGCGGTGGACGGAGTCACGCTGGATATCGGCGTTTCCTCCATGCAGCTCGACCGCCCCGAACGCGGCTTCTCCTTTCAGGGCGACGGTCCGCTCGACATGCGCATGGCGCAGGACGGGGAAAGCGCCGCCGACTTCGTCAACAATGCCGCCGAAGAGGACATCGCCGACGTCATCTACCGTTATGGCGAGGAGCCCAAGTCGCGGCGCATCGCCCGGGCGATCGTCGCCGCGCGGCCGATCGAGCGTACAGGCCAGCTCGCCGACATCGTCCGCAAGGCGCTCGGCTGGCACCAGGGCATGAAGAAGGATCCGGCGACCCGCACCTTTCAGGCGATCCGAATCCACCTCAACGAAGAGCTTCAGGAGCTGGAAGACGGCTTGGAAGCCGCCGAGCAGGTCTTGATGGAGGGCGGCCGCCTGGCAGTCGTGACCTTCCACAGCCTGGAAGACCGGCTGGTGAAGCGCTTTCTGAAAGAGCGCAGCGGCGATCTGCCGGCCGGCTCGCGTCACCTGCCCGTCCAGGCCAGCACCGCGCCCGCGCCGACGTTCGAGAACGTCGCCAAGCCGGTTCGCGCCGGAGAGACCGAATTGAAGAACAATCCACGCGCCCGCTCGGCGACCTTGCGGGTCGCCCGGCGGACCGGTGCGGCGTCGTGGAACAACAAAGGGGGAATGCCCGCATGATCGCCAGAGGTTTCAAGTCGGTGATCTGGGTCGGTGCCGTCGGCGCCGCGGCCATCGCCTGCTACATGGTCTCGCTCCAGGTTGCGACGGAACGCGCCGATCTGACTCGGGTCGAATTGCAGATCATTGCCGCCAAGCGCGATATCCGCACCCTGCAGACCGAACTTGGGACTCGCGGCCGCATGTCGCAGCTCGAGACCTGGAATGCCGAGGTGCTTGCTCTGTCCGCGCCGACCGCGTCGCAGTTCCTGCCCGATCAGGTGACTCTTGCCCGCTTCGACCAGCCGGCCATGACTCTAGAGGAGCGCAGTGCCCAGGTCCGCATGGCCTCCGCCGAAACCGCGCCGGAAGCGCCCGCCGTCCCCGTGCCGGTGATCCGCGCCGCCGCGCCCGCTGCTGCTGCTTCGCCGCAGCCGATGGTTCGCCAGGCAAGCTTCACCCCCGATCTGCCCCGCGCCGCCGCCGTGGCGGAAAAGAAGCCGGAAGCAAAAGCCGCGCCCAAGCCGAAAATCGAGCAGGCCAAAGCCGACAAGCCTGCCGCCGCAAAGGCGCTTGCGTCCAAGAGCGAGGCCAAGCCGACCCCGCCCGCACCTGCGAAGAAGGCGGACGCCAAGACCGCGGCCAAGATTCCTGCCAAGGCGCCGGTGAAGGCCGCGGCCAAGGCGCCCGCCGAAAAGCCGCGCCTTGCCAAGGCCGATGAGGTCAAGGGCGCCAGCCGCAAACCCCAGGGCAGCGGCGGCAACTGATGGCGACCCTTGCATCCGACGCGCTTCGCCAACGTGGCGCCCCGGCCTCGCAGTCGGGCATTTCGATCACCTATCAGCGACTGATGCTGGTGATGCTGGTGTTCGCCGGCGTCACCTTCATGATCGTGGGACGCTTGCTGTTCCTGCAGGTCTTTACCGACCGCGCGGACGGCACTTCGCTTGCCAACCCGCTGATCCCGCCGCGTGCCGACATCGTCGACCGCAACGGCGTTCCGCTTGCCCGGACCATCGACGCCTGGTCGATCTACGTGCACCCGAACAAGCTGCTTGGCGACCCCAAGGAGCTGGCCGAGAAGCTCTCCGCCTTGATGCCCGAGCGCAGCGCCGCCGAGTTCGAGGCGATCTTCCGTTCGGGCAAGACCTTCCAATATCTCAGCCGCCGCGCGGTGCCGGAAATGGTGCAGGCGGTGAACGCGCTCGGGGAGCCGGCGATCTCCTTCGCCCGCGAGCCGGAGCGACTCTATCCGCAAACCTCTCTCGCAGGCCACATCCTCGGCTGGACGGATTTCGACGGCCGCGGCGTCTCCGGCATGGAGAAGGTGCTGGAGAACAGGCTCACCGATCCCGCCCAGCGGGGCAATGCGGTGGAGCTTGCCATCGACAGCCGGGTCCAGGCCGCGATGGAAAGCGAACTCGGCGCGGCGGTGACGAAGTTCAGCGCCGAAGGCGCGACCGGCATCGTGCTCGACATCCACACCGGCGAACTCATCGCCATGGCTTCGGCGCCGAACTTCAACCCGAACGCCGCCGGCAAGTCCGACGCCAACGCGCTGTTCAACCGCGCCACCCTTGGCGTTTACGAACTCGGCTCGACCTTTAAGCCGCTGACCGTCGCCGCCGCGATCGACGCCGGCGTGATCAAGTCGGTGGCCCAGCGCTATCCGTCGGGCGCGCCGATCGCTATCGGCCGCTTCCGGATCAAGGACGACCATCCGATCCCCGGCAGTGCCAACATCGTGGAAACGTTGGTCCACTCGTCCAACATCGTTACCGCCCAGATCGCCGATCAGATGGGCGAAGCGCGGATGCAGGCGACCTTTAAGGCCTTGGGCTTCAACGAGCCCGCCCATGTCGAGCTGGAGAAGGGCCGTCCCCTTTACCCGCGCGAGTGGAGCCGGGCGACTGTGCTGACCAGCGGCTTCGGCCACGGCATCGCCGTCTCGCCGCTCCACCTCGCCAGCGCTTATGCGGCTTTGGTCAACGGCGGCATCTGGCGCCCGGCGACCTTAATGAAGGTCAAGAACGCACCGGCAGGCCGCCGCGTTTACTCCGAAGAAACCAGCATGACGATGCGCAAGCTGCTGCGCATGATCGTGCTCGAAGGCACCGGCCGCAAGGGCGAGGCGCCCGGCTTCCGGGTCGGCGGCAAGACCGGCACCGCGGAGAAGGTGTCGTCCACCGGCGGTTATTCCAAGAAGGTCAATGTCTCGACCTTCGCGGCGGCTTTCCCGATGGACAATCCCCGCTATGTGGTCATCGCCATGCTCGATGCGCCCAAGGCGACCGCCGACACCTTCGGCTTCACCACCGCCGCCTGGAACGCCGCTCCCGTCGTGTCGCGGGTGATTTCCCGGACCGGCCCGCTACTGGGCGTGCTCCCGGACGACCGCCGCGAAATCGACGTTTCCGCAATGATGGCTCTGGTCGGCAAGCAGCAGGGCCACTGATGCGCCTCGGTGCGCTGATCGGCACCGGCGACGAAACCCGCGTCACCGGCTTCGCGATCGATCATCGCAAGGTCGCGCCGGGCACCGTGTTCGGCGCGTTCCGGGGCACGCTGCACAACGGCGAGGACTATATCCCCGCCGCGGTCGCAGCGGGGGCGGCTGCAGTGGTGGCGCGGGCGGAGGTGCCCGTCCAAGGCGCTCCCCACGTCGCCGCCGAGGAGCCGCGCCGCGAATTCGCCCGCCTGGCCGCCCAGTTCTTTGCGCCGTTTCCGGAAACGGTGATCGCCGTCACCGGCACCAACGGCAAGACCTCCAACGTCGAGCTCACCCGCCAGCTCTGGCGCATGGCTGGCCACCCCGCAGCCTCGATCGGCACGCTCGGCGTCACCACCGCCGACGATCAGGTCACTACCGGCCTCACCACCCCCGACATCGTCACCTTCCTCGGAAACATGGCCGGCCTGGCGCGCGAGGGCATCACCCACGCCGCCTTCGAAGCCTCAAGCCACGGCTTGTCGCAATACCGCACCGAGGGCCTGCCGGTGCGCGCCGCCGCCTTTACCAACTTCACCCGCGACCACCTCGATTACCACGGCACCATGGAAGCTTATTTCGAGGCCAAGATGCGGCTGTTCAGCGAGGTGGTCCAGCCCGATGGCACCGCCGTCGTGTGGATGGACGATCCCAAGTCTGGCGAAGTGGTTCGCCGCTGCCGCGAGCGCGGGTTGAAGCTGATCACCGTCGGCAAAGCGGGCGAAACACTGCGGCTGGTGGAGCGGGTTCCGAGCCAGCTCGGCCAGCAGCTCGTGATCGAGGCGGACGGCAAGACCCACAAGATCGTCCTGCCCCTGATCGGCGCCTATCAGGCTGCCAACGCGCTCACCGCGCTGGGTCTCGTGCTCGCCACCGGCGGCGCGCTGGAGCCCACCCTGGTCCACCTCGCCCGGCTCCAGCCGGTGCGCGGGCGTCTCGAGCGCGCGGTGATCACCCGCGCCGGCGCGCCGATCTATGTCGACTACGCCCACACTCCCGACGCGATCGAAGCGGCGGTCGAGGCGCTCCGTCCCCACGCCGCAGGCCGTCTGATCATCGTCTTCGGCGCCGGCGGCGACCGCGACGTCGGCAAGCGCGCGGAAATGGGTGCGGTCGCCGTGCGTTTGGCGGACATGGCCATCGTTACCGACGACAACCCCCGCAGCGAAGACCCCGCCGCCATCCGCCGCGACATCCTTTCCGGCGCGCCGGGTGCGCGCGAGGTTGCAGGCCGCCGCGACGCCATTGCGGCAGCGGTGGCGGAGGCTGGTGCTGACGACATCATCCTCCTGGCCGGCAAGG
>DASWMM010000458.1:0-16466 GCA_036399755.1 Allosphingosinicella sp. | reverse complement strand
GGGTGGGGAAGCAGGGTGTAGGCGGCGGTGGCGGCGAGGATCGACAGCAGGCTCGACACCGACACCATGTTGGGCGTGATCGGCGTGTGGCGCAGGATAAGCGCGAGGCGGTGCGAGAGCGGATGGAAGACGAACAGGTTCAGCCCATCCTCCAGCTCCGCCGGCCGGGTCTTCTTCGGCGCCGCGCCTTCGCTCGTGTCACCCGCCCCTTGCGTCATGCTTTCAAACTTACCCCTCGTCCGGTCTCGTCCTTCGTTCTAAAGGCGCGCGATGAAAAGCGAAATATCCGCTTGGGGGCCGCGCCGGTGAAGTGCCTGATCATCGCCGCGGGGCAGGGGACGAGGCTTCGCGAACTTGCCGCGTCGAAGCCGCTCGCCGAAATCGCCGGCGCGCCGCTGATCGAGCACATCGTCCGGCTGGCGGCGGCAGGCGGGGCGAGCGGGTTCGTGGTGGTCACCGGGTACCAGCCGCTGCCGCTCGAAGCCGCGCTTCGCGACCTTGCCGGGCGGATCGACTTGCCCATCGAGATCGTTCGCAATGAGAAGTGGGCAAAAGCCAACGGCCATTCGGTTCTCGCCGCGGCACCGGTTCTTTCCGAAGACTTCATCCTTCTGATGTCCGATCACCTGTTCGATCCCGCCATCTTGCGCCGCCTGATCGCTGGCCGGCGGCCGGGGGCGCGGCTCACCCTTGGTGCCGACTTCCGGATCACGCGTGCCGATCTCGATCTCGACGACGCGACCAAGCTCAAGCTCGATGACGGCGGTCGGATCACCGGCATCGCCAAATCGCTCACCGATTACGACGCTGTGGATACCGGCCTGTTCGTTGCCGGGCCCGAGCTGCTCAACGCCCTTGCTCGGAGTGTCGTTGCCGGTGGCATCGGATCCTTGTCGGAGGGGGTACAGGGCCTCGCCGCGAAGGGCAGCGCCTTCGCCTTCGATATCGGCGACGGATGGTGGGTGGACGTGGACGACGCGCCCGCCTTTCATCGCGCCGAGCGGGAGCTTCCGGCAATCCTCGCCAATCTTTAAAAGGGCGCTCGCAAGCCGTCGGGAAAGCGCTTAATTGTCAGCGGGTCACAGGCTGGAAGAACGATCATGGCCGCTGCCGCGAACCCGACCTACGAACCCGCCGACATCATGCGCGCGCTTTACGGCGACGGCATCACCGCGCTCAAGGGCGCCTTTTCGCGCGAATGGGCGGAGCGGATGCGGGAGGACATCGATGCGCTGTTCGCCGAAGCCCAGGCGACCCCCGGCGGCGCCCTGCCGCGCGGGCCGCAGCGCTGGTATGTGGAAGTACACCCGGAGCGGATCCGCGGCTTCGAGGATATTGCCACTCACCCCTGGTTCGTCGCGGTGTGCGAGACGGTGCTCGGGCCCGATTACAAGATCGTCGAAGTGGGCTTCGACATTCCCTTTCCCGGCGCGGCCGACCAGCCGTGGCACCGCGACTTCTTCGTGCCCGAGGCGACCACGAAAGGGCGGCGGCTGAACTCGCTCGCCTTTAACCTGACGGCGGTGGACACGGTGCAGGAGATGGGTCCGTTCGAAGTGGCGCCGGGCACACAGTGGGACCAGTTCGAAGGCTGCGACAAGGGCATGTTCCCGCCGCAAAGTCTGTGGCCGCGCTACATCGAGCGGGCGCAGCAAAAGATGCCGCAACTGGGCGACATGTCGGTGCGCTCGGCGCTCACCATCCACCGAGGCACCGCCAACCGCTCGGACCAGCCGCGGCCGGTGCTGGTCGTCGGCGTCGATGCGCCGGATGCCACCAATGCGCAGCATCACGATCTGCAAGTGACGGAAGGCTACCTCGCTTCGCTGCCCGCGCAGGTGCGGGATCACCTGACGTATCGCATCGCGGACGCGCTGAAGCCGATCCTCCAGCACCACGTCATTGAGGGCTTGCTGGAGCCGGCGACCTACTGAACCGGCGTCACGTCGAGGCGCATGGTCAGCGCCATCGATTGGCCCGGATCAAGCACGCGCAGGCCGAGTTCCGCCCAGCTTTCCTCGGGCTCGTTGAGTGCGGCATTTGCGTGGCTCACCGACTCGATCACGAACAGCTCGCCCGACGGCGGCGAGTAGAGCTGGAAGAAATTCGCGTCGGGCGACGACATCCCGACGGTGAAGGGAAGGGACGGATCCTCCACCCGCGCGTAGCCGCCCCAACCGCCGAACCCGTTGTCGAGATCCTGCCCCGCGACGCGGCGGTTGCGCAGGTCGTACCGCCCCTCTGCGGCGACCTTCTCGACCGGCATCACCTGCTCGTCGATGGTCCAGACGCTCTCCACTTCCGTATCCAGAATTGTCTCGGGCGTGCAGGGGAAATAGGGATGCTGGCCGAGGCCGCAGGGCATCGGGTCGTCGCTCAAGTTGGTGCAGGTCAGCACCACCGTCAGCCCGCCTTCGTAGAGCGTGAACACCTGCCGCGCCTCGAAACGCCACGGCCATTCGCCGGCCTCGTGGACGAAGCGCAGCTCGGCTTCCCGCTCTCCCAACCGCACCACCTCCCACGCTGCCAGCCACCCTTGGCCGTGGAGCGGGTTCGGGTCTCCGGCCATGTTGCGCGCGATCCGTACCTCGCGTCGGCGAAAGCGGAAGCGGCCTTCGCGGATGCGGTTGCTGTACGGCACCAGCGGGAAGCTGCCCTGCGCCAGGACCTCAGTGGAGCCCTCGGCACTACCGCGTAAAACGGGTATTTGTTTTCCCTCAGCGGCGCGGTATTCGAAGCGCGCGATGCTGCCGCCCACATCGGGCAGCAGGGTCAGCGAAAGAGCGCCGCAGGAAAGGGTCGGGGGGCCGTTGCGGGTCATGGATGGTGCCTCTTTTTGTGCGCAGCATTCAGCCTGGCGAAACTTCTTTGTGGATAAATGTAAGTTAGTGTTGCGGGCGGAGTCCGCGGCGCGCTAGAATCATCCCGGGGAATGCTGCGGGGAGGGAATGTACCATGGTCAAGCAAGTTAAAGATTTTGTCGAAATTCAGGACCGCAGCTCGCTTGACGAGCTGATCGCGCGGCTGATCGAAGTGCGCGACACGCTGCCGGCTTCGGACACCGCCGAAGTCAGGATGCGCGGCGACGACGTGTTCGGGCGCCATCTCAGCGTCAGCTTCTTCCGGCCGCAGACCGCCGAGGAAGCCGAGTGCGATGCGCGTTATGCCGAGGCGTGGCGCCAGTCCCGCGATCGGGAAATGGCGCGCCTTCAGGACGAACTCGGCATCTGCAGCATCGGCTCCCGCCAGCGCCTCCGCGCGGTAGGTTGAGCGATATATTCCTCCCCTCGATATCGAGGGGAGGGGGACCGCACGTAGTGCGGTGGAGGGGCCCGCAGCGAAGCGGAGGGTCTCTACGCTCGCTTCGCTCGCACCCCTCCACCATGCTTTGCATGGTCCCCCTCCCCCGGAAATCCGGGGGAGGATTTCAGTTTCACCATTCGGCAAAGCTGCCGTCCTTGAGGCGCCAGATGGGGTTGCGCCAGCGGTGGCGGGTCTTGTGCGCTTCCCGCACCGCCGCCTCGTCGATGGTGACGCCGAGGCCCGGTCCGGTGGGGATCGGCAGGTGGCCGTCGACGGGGCTCAGCACGTCCTTGTCGGTGACGAATTCCAGGAGGTCGTGGCCGACATTGTAGTGGATACCCAGGCTCATCTCCTGGATCGCGACGTTGGGTGCGGTGGCGGCGAGCTGCAGGCACGCGGCGAGCGCAAGCGGTCCGAGCGGGCAATGCGGCGCCACGGCGATGTCATAGGCTTCCGCCATCGCCGCGATGCGCCGGCATTCGCTGATTCCGCCGGCGTGGCTCAGGTCGGGCTGGATGATGTCCACCGCGCGCGCTTCAAAGAACGGCTTGAAATCCCAGCGCGAATAGACCCGCTCGCCGAGCGCGATCGGAGTGGCCGTCATGGCGCTGATCTGGGCGAGGCCTTCGGGGTTCTCGGAAAGCAAGGGCTCCTCGATGAACAGCAGCCCCATCGGCTCGAGGACTTTGGCGAGCTGCTTGGCCATGGGACGGTGAACGCGGCCGTGGAAGTCCAGGCCGACGTCCATGCCGACGGCCTGCGCGGCCTCGACCCGGGCGATGACGTCGTCGAACAATTTGGGCGTGCCGATCCAGTCCAGCTCTGCCGTGGCGTTCATTTTCACCGCCGAGAAGCCCTGGTCCTTGCGGGCCTGCGCGGCGCCCGCGATGTCGTCCGGCCGGTCGCCGCCGATCCAGGCATATGCGCGGATCGTGTCGCGCACCCGGCCGCCCATCATCTCCCAGGCGGGAAGGCCCAGCGCCTTGCCCTTCAGGTCCCACAAGGCCTGATCGAGGCCGGAAAGCGCCGACATCAGCACCGCCCCGCCCCGGTAGAAGCCGCCGCGATAGGCGATCTGCCAGATGTCCTCGATCCGGAACGGGTCGTGGCCGATGAAGCGGTCGCGCAGCGCCTCGAAGGCGCCGTCCACCGCTTCCGCCCAGCCTTCCAGGCTTGCCTCGCCCCAGCCGACGGCGCCGTCGTCCGATTCGACACGGACGAACAGCCAGCGCGGCGGCACGTAGAAGGTTTCGATCCGGGCGATCTTCATGGAGGTGCTCCTCAGGCGTCGTTGTGCGGCTGGGCCGGCGGCGTGTCGTCGCGCCGCGCGGCTTCCGCGCGCTGCTCCTGCGCGTAGCCGCGCCCGGTTTGCTGCGGCGGCACGATCGGCACGCTGAGGCACAGGCTGGAGGCCGGCAGCACGTCGCGCCAGTCGCGGATCAGCTTCTTGTAGGCGGTGCCCACGGCGCGGATGTTGCGGTCGAGATCGAACAGGCCGAGCGGGTTCACATTGCCGTTCTGCTCGCGAAGCGCCGTGTCCCAATCGACCTGGTCGGTCAGCGAATACCAGGTGAAGCCGACGGTGGGGATGCCGACGTTGCGGATGCGCAGGACGTTTGCCCATTCCTTCCACAGCCACTGCACCGCTTCGTCGCCCTTGGGGCCTTCGCGCAGGTTGGTTTCGGTGTGCATCACCGGCAGGTGGTAGCGCTCATAATATTGGCGGGTGATCTCGCTATAGCCGAACACCTCGCCCGAGCTTTCGGTGTGACCGTCGGCGTACACACGGTGCTCGTTGGTCATGTAGTAATCGTTGCCGAGGATGCAGTGCTGCTTCAGCCGGTGGGTGAGAAAGAAGTGGTACTCGTCCCGGGTCATGCCGTTGTCCATCAGGTACTCGTACATCTCGCTTTCGACGCGGCGGCCGTAATTGAGATCGAGGCTGAGGAAGCGGCGGGCGTTCATGAACTCCGCAAGGCCGATCGCCGCCGGGCTGTCCGCATGGAAATATTCCGAGCTTTCCGATTGGACGAAGATCGCGTCGGGGCGGCGCTTGAGGATCTCGATCATCGCCAGCACATTGGCTTTGACGATGTGCTTGAGCGCGGTGACGAAGCTTCGGTCGTCGGTCGCCTGCTCGTTCCACCAGCCGTATTTCGCCGAGAACACCGTGCAAATGAACATCTCGTTCACCGGCGTGTAGACCTGCACCCAGGGGTAGCGCTCGGCGAAGGCGGCGGCGTAGGTGGCGAAGAGCTGGGGAAAATCGGGATTCTGGAAATTGCCGATCCAGTCCGGCACGCCGAAGTGGCACAGGTCCATGATCGGGATGAGGTTGCGCCGCTTCATTTCGGCGAGGGTGACGTCGGCGAACTCCCAATCGTAGAGGCCGGGCGCGCGGAAGGTTGTGTGCAGCGGCGGGCCGTAGCGCAGATACTGGATGCCGATTTCCTCGACGCAGTCGAAGTCGGTCCGCCAGTGGGTATAGTGCCCGCAGGCGTCCATCTGGTCGACGCGGGTGCGGCCGTTGTTGATCGTCGGGATGCTGTTTTCGATCCCGGTTGCGAACATGAAATTGGCGATAAAGCCCTCCCGTGGTGCCGCGTCTTTCTTGGCGATTAGCGCCATGCGGGCGCAGGCGCTACCCATCCGGGCGAGGCGCCGGACATCAAAGAGTCAGCGGGCGGAAAGTTGCGCGAGGACGATGGTGTCGCGGCGAACGGGGAGGGGAGCTTCCAACCCGGTTGGTGGTTTGGTTGCGGGTGAGCGGCTGCTATGGCGCGGGGGGAAAGGACTTCGAATGGGCTGGTCTGAAGGGTTCGTGGCGGTCGACTGGGGGACCACCAACCGGCGTGCCTACCACCTCGGGCCGGACGGCGCACTGCTTGGCGAAATGGAGGACGATCGCGGCATCCTTTCGGTGGAGGCGGGCGGCTTCGACGCTGCGGTGGCCGAGATCAAGGCGCGGATGGGCGACCTGCCGATGCTGATGGCCGGCATGATCGGATCGAACCGGGGCTGGGTGGAGGCGCCCTATGCGCCGTGCCCGGCGGGGCTGCCTGAGCTGGCGCAGCGGATCACCTGGGTGGAGCCGGGGCGGATCGGGATCGTGCCGGGCGTGTCGTATTCCGAAGGTGACGCCGCCGACGTGATGCGCGGAGAGGAGGTGCAGATCCTCGGCGCGTTCGGCGAAGGGATCGTGCCGGCGGACGCGGTGATCTGTCACCCCGGTACGCACAACAAGTGGATCCGGCTGGAGGACGGGCGGATCACGGCGTTCCGCACGGTGATGACCGGCGAGTTGTTCAACCTGCTCAAGAGCCACAGCATCCTGTCCGACCTGCTCAGCCAGCCCGCGGACCTCGGGCCGGCCTTCGAGGCGGGGGTGAAGGCGGGGCTGGAGGGCGAGGTGCTCAGCGCCGAGCTTTTCTCCGTCCGCGCCCGGGTGCTGCTCGGCAAGGCGCCGCGCGAGCAGGCGGCGTCGTTCACCAGCGGACTCCTGATCGGCGCGGACTTGCGCTTCGGCCTCCAGTTCGCTGGAGACACGGAGGTCGTCGTCATGGCCAGGCCGGAGCTCAGTCGGCTGTTTGCGGCCGGTGCGGCGGTTGCCGGGCGCAGCACTCGGGAGATCGACGGCGAAACTGCGTTCCTGGCCGGTGCGCGCCACCTAGCGGAGCTCGTGCAATGACCCCATCGGAGACCCTCAAGGCGCGGCTCGCCGAATGCCCGCTGGTCGCCATCATCCGCGGCGTGACGCCGGACGAGGCGGAGGCGATCGGCGCCGCCCTCTGGGAAGGCGGCATCCGCATCGTCGAAGTGCCGCTCAATTCGCCCGATCCGTACGCAAGCATCGAACGGCTCGCCAGGTCGCTCGGGGATCGCGCGCTGGTCGGCGCGGGCACCGTGCTTCGGCCTGAGCAGGTGGCGCAGGTGCGGGACGCGGGCGGGCAGGTGATCGTGTCGCCGAACACCTACACGCCGGTGATCGAAGCCGTCGTGGCGGCCGGCATGGTGTCGCTGCCCGGCTACTTCACGCCGTCCGAGGCCTTCGACGCGCTGAGAGCCGGCGCCACCGGCCTCAAGCTCTTCCCGGCCGAGGGCGCCAGCCCGGCGGTGGTAAAGGCGCAGCGCGCGGTGCTGCCGAAGGACGTTCCGCTGCTGGTCGTCGGCGGTGTGAAGCCGGATACCATGCAGCCCTGGCTTGATGCGGGCGCCAACGGCTTCGGCCTGGGCGGCGGCCTGTACGTGCCGGGGCAGAGCGCGGAGGACACCGCCGCCAAGGCGCGCCTTTATGTCGAGGGAGTGCGCGGCCGATGACCCTCCATCGCATCGCCATCGTCGGCTACGGCAAGATCGCGCAAGACCAGCACGCGCCGTCGATCGCGGCCAACCCCGCCTTCGAGCTTGCCGCAACGATCAGCCGCGGCGGCAGCGGCCCGCCCGGCATCCCCACCTTCCAGACCGTGCAGGAACTCGTCGCGGCCGACCTCGCAGTCACTGCAGTAGCGATCTGCACGCCCCCGTCTGTGCGCTACGAAGTGGCGAGGGATTGCCTCGCCGCCGGTCTGCACGCCCTCCTCGAGAAGCCGCCGGGGGTGACGCTCGGGGAGTGTGAGGAGCTGGCGCGGCTGGCCGAGGAGCGCGGCCTCACCCTGTTCACCACCTGGCACGCGCAGTACAATCCCGCGGTCACCGCCGCGGCCGACCTGCTGAGGGGCAAGCGCATCGCGTCGATGCGGATCGTCTGGCACGAGGATGTCCGCAAGTGGCACCCCGGCCAGCATTGGATCTGGGCCCCGGGCGGCTTCGGCGTGTTCGATCCAGGCATCAACGCGCTGTCCATCGCCACCAAGGTGTTTCCCGGCACCCTGATCCTGCGCGAAGCGGAGCTTTCCTTCCCGGCGAACCGCCAGACGCCGATCGCCGCCTCGCTTAGCTTCTCCAGCCCCACGGCTTCAGGCACACTCGGCGCCGACTTCAACTGGCGGCACAGCGGCGGTGAGGCGTGGACGATCGAGATCGAGGCGGAAGGCGGCCCGTCCCTCACCCTCGCCGACGGCGGCTCGCGGCTGCTGGTCGATGGCGCGGAGCGCGCCGCCCGGGGCCCCGGCGAATATCCCGCCATTTACGATCATTTTGCCGACCTCCTTGCCCGCGGCGCGTCGCATATCGACCTTGCGCCGCTGCGGCTCAGCGCCGATGCTTTCTTGGCTGGGCGGCGCACGCAGGTGGAGCCGTTCGAGGACTAGGAAAGGGGAAGGGGCTCTGCGGGGCGGCGCGGACTGCCAGCAACTGATCGGCCAGGTGTTCGCCTGCGCCCCCGAAGTCGCGTCCGACATCTTCCGCCGCGGCCACCTGCGCGCCTTTCCGGCCGAGGCGTCGCTGATCCGGCAAGGCGATGCGGTGCCCTTCACCTGGCTGCTGGTGATCGGCCGGGCGCAGGCTTTGCTGTGGTCGGCGGAGGGGCAGATGGTGCTTCTCCAGGAATTCGGCCCCGGCGACCTGTTCGGCGCCTTGGGCGAGCTCGACCCCGCGCCGCACGAAGCGGACGTGGTGGCGGTGGAGGATGTCAGCGCCTTTCTCCTCGCCGCGTCGGACCTGGTGCTGCTTGCCGAGCGCCACGGCGCCATCGGCCTTGCCCTCGCCCGGCTGCTTCTCCAACGGCTGCGCAAGGCGACGACCCGCGTCTACGAACGGTCGGCGCTCACCGCCGCCGGCCGGGTCCACGCCGAGTTGCTGCGCCGAGCGCGGGAGACGCCGGACCTCGCGATCCGCCCCGCCCCGGTGTTGTCGGAACTGGCGGTGCAGGTCGGCAGCACCCGAGAAACGGTGTCGCGGACGGTCAACGCGCTGGAGCGCCGCGGTATAATCCGCCGCGAAGACGGGACGCTCGTCGTCGTTTCCGCCCGCTTGCTCGAAGAGCTGATCCTATGATTTGAGCACGAACAGGCCGACCGGCGCTCCGCCGTCATGGGCCTCCAGCTCGCCGATGAACTCGGTGCGGGGTGCCTGCGAACCGGAGGCCATGAGGGCCGCCGCGAAGTCCTCCGTGACGTAGACGGTGCCGGACAGCGTCGAGGCGAGCGCCCCGGCCGCCGCGGCCGCGGCGTCCCCGCCGATCCTCTCGCCACCCGAGAACGGGTCCTGGTACGGCTCCGCCGCGCCATAATGGCCGCCGATCCGCACCCCCGGTACCGCCCGCCGAAGCTCTGCCGCGGCCCGGGCTGCTTCGGCGGGCGTGTCGTAGGCGAAAATGGCTTCGGCACCGGAAAGGTAGGGACCGACAGCGGGCGCTGCCAGCGCGGCGATGGCGGCAGCCAGTTCGGGGAGGCCTTCGCCCGGCGGGTCGTCAACGCCGCCGGGCGCGGCAGCAAGCACGGCAAGCCGCCTCCAGCCCGCCCGGGTCGCCGGGACATCATCCGTCGGCCTCGGCTCCTCCCGCGGTGCCGTGAGAATATGCTGGTGCCAGCCGGCCTCCGCCCAGGCATCCCGCGCGCGCCGCGACGCGTCTTCGGCGACAACCAGCAACTGCACCGGCCGGCTCTCCAGCCGCCGCGCATTCATCACCGCCGCCCCCATCGCCACCTCGTCGGCAAGCGCGATGGTCTCCAGGTTCGGAGCCAAGCTGATCGGGCGCACCGATCGCACTTCCGTTGCCCGGCCAAGCACCGCATCGAACCGCCGCCGCCATTCGGCCCCAAACGGATCAACCGACACCGCGGCAAAGGCGTCGGAACCGCCCGGAAGCACGGCGTGAAGCTCCGCGCCATGATCGATCAGCGCCTCCGCGATGATGATATCGGCACCTGCCGCAAGCGCACCGAAGCCGAAGCCTACTTTCTCTCTTTGGAGGAATGCCCCTATCTCCCCGCGCAGGTCCGCGGCTCTGCCGTCCGCGCGGAAGGACATGTGGCCCGCGAAATGCACGGAGGAGGGCGGCCGGTATGCATCCAGCCAAAATGAGTCTTCGCCGCGCGCTTCCAAAATCAAGCTGAACTGACGCAGCGTCGATGCTTGGTCTTCCCAGGCGTAAGGGGCAGTTGCCAAGGCGTTCGCCAGCACTTGTTTTGCCTCGGCCGTTTGACCGAGCAGCAGCAAGGCTTCGGATCGGGTCGCATGGCGGTAATATCGAGTTTCGCCTTCGTCGGCATTCTCGTCCAGAAGGGCGAGCACGCGGCGTGCGCCGCTGGTGCCGCTATCGGTGTCGCCCCCCAGGAAGAAGAGGGTGGCCGCGTTTATGAGGGCATAGCTCGAGGGCTGAGCCCGGGCGGCTTTGGCATAAGCGGATGCCGCCTCCCGATACAGCGCGCTACGCTGCGCCAAGCCTGGCGTCTGCCGTGCGCGGTCCTTGAGCAGGCGCCCAAGGACCGCCATGGCGGCCGCGTCGCCGGTGTCGGCGGGCGCACGGTTGAACAGCTCCCAAGCACGCTCCAGGCCGCCGGCCCGGGCCAGCGCTATAATGGAGGCGAGCGAGTGCGGCGTCACCACTGCACCCTTACCAGCTTCCCCGGGAGACGTTAACCGTTGCCGGCATTTACCGGGGGCCGGTAAATTTGGCGGGCGGTGGCACCGGAGGTCCCATGTTGGTGCCGGTATCGTCGACCGGCGCGGCCCAATGTCCTTTGACCTTTACCTTCACGCGCGATTTGTGGCCGTCTCCAAGGGGGTTGCCCTCCTTGCTGAGCATGAGATTGACGCAACAGAATATTCGCGGCGCCGCAGCATCGGTCGGGTGGGGGACCACCTGCGCTTCCCGGAAGCTCAAATGCGGCTTATCGTCCCGCCCAAGGAATTCGACCGCCTCGCGCACGTCCAAACCGCCATCCTTGAGAGCGACGGCCAAATAGGATTTTCTCCGCCAGCGCAGATCGCTGAGGTTCCAGCCGCAGGGGTGCGAAGTACGGGCCTCGGGGGCAGCGAGAGCGTTTTCGCGCATCTCGTGCAGCTTTTTAGGGAGCGATCCCGTCTCCGTAAAGGGTGCTTGGTTGTCGTAAAAGTAGACGTCTGCCGTTCCATGAGAACCGGGGACCAAGTAGAAGTAAATGCACTGGGGTACGATGTCTTCCGAAGGCGCATCCGGGCTGGTTGCTCCTGTTTCGTGTTGGCTCATGTCGCTTCTCCTTTACGATGGTTAGGCCGCGTCGGCGCAGCGTGACAGGTCCTCGGCGCGAGGATCTTTTTGTGCGCGGAGCGTTTCGCGGATTTGGTGAACGTCGCGGCGCAGGTCTGCCGTGCTGGCGCCGCTGGGGTAGCCCAGTTCGCTGAACAGCAGGTCGCAAGCCACAAAGGCCCGGAACAACAGCCATTCCGCGTTGCGCGGATCGCGTGCGGTGAGGCGCTGAGCCGAGCCGTGCGCCTGGAAGAGGTGCGCGCGGGCCTCGTCGGCTTTGCCGGCCTTGAAAAAGGATCGGGATATTGCCCGCTCGGCCACGGCCAGGCGGAAGGCATAACTCATCTCTTTGGGTTCGGCTCTGCTCACCCGGGCGATCAGATGGTGCTGCTGGATGCGCGCATCGAGCGACTGCTGCCACAAGGATCGCATGAAGAAGCTGTCGGCAAGCCAGCCGTAAGCATTCGCAAGGTCGAGAATGGTTGCCTTGTCGCTTGGCCGGGCGCCCAAAGCCTTGCGGTACCACCCTATTCCCCGTTCGTAATAAGCCTGAGCGCGGGGATAATCTTTCGCGCCGCTGAGTTGCAGGTTGCCAAGGTCGATCGACGCCGCGGCAACCTTCTTCATATAATCCGGGTTGCCGGGCTCGGATGCGATCAGCTGGTCGGCGGCGCTTGCAAACCGGCCGTAGTGGCGCTGCGCCTCCCGCCACTCGCGCCGGAGTTCATAAACCCTGCCGATGCCGAATTCGCTGCGGGAATGATCGAACATTCGGTCAAGGTTTTTGGGAGCCCGCTCCAGCAGCTCGCCGCTTGTTCCCGCAGCTTCCCGGTAGGCGGTCATTGCGGCATGCACATTGCCGCGAACGATCTCATCCTCCCCAATCGCGTGAAGGACCCGGACTCGGCGAGCGAGGGACTCCTCAGGCAGGCCGGAAAGATCGCCCTGCTCGCCATAATAATGAAGCGCACGGGAGTTCACTTGCGCCATGAGGTCGAGGCGCCCGACACCTTTCAAGCCTTGGCGCAAGTCGGTCAGCATGAATTCCACGAGTCCTTCGGCTTCGGTGCGCTGGCGTTCGGCTTCCGCTCGGGCGGTGAGCGCCATCGTCGTCAAGACGGCCATGAATAGCACCGCGGCGAGTGCCGCCGCCGTGACCGCCATCACGCGGCGGATTCGGCGCTGGGCGTCGCGCTGGACGAGGTCGTCGAGGCCGACGCCTGCCAGTCCCGCGGCGAGCTTTAGGAAGCCGAGGCGGCGGCCGTCGCCCTGGCCGCGCAGGTCGGCGGCGAGGGGTTCGATCCTGCCGCCGCCGGTCAGTTCGGCGTGGAATGCCTGGTGCGGCTCACCGGCGACGATTGCCGCATAGACTGGCCGGCCGGGATGGAGTTCGCGGAAGACGGCGATTTCGCGGCCCACCCACAAGGAAGCGGCGGCATCGGGTGAGCACAAGACGATGAGATTGTCCGACGCCGCAAGCGCCGCGCGCACCGTTTCGCTGAGGTCGCCGGCCGCCGGAAACTCCTCGCGGTCCCGGAAGATCGGCGTCAGCCGGGCGGGCACGGGGCCGTGCAGCCCTTCCGAGCCGACCAGGCGGCGGGGGATGCGATAGGTTTCGAGCCGCCGGTGGAGTTGGCGCGCGGGGGCGGCGTCCTTGTGGCTATAGCTGATGAAAGCCTTGTAGCGCGCCCCTCGCCCCGCTGCCGACTCGCCCATATCGCCCCCGATGCGCGGGCGCCCCCCTGCGCGCGCAGGAGAAAGCTGACAGACGAGCGCCGACTAGACAAGGGCAGGCTTCTTGGTGTGCGTCCGGGCCGGACGTAAGGGGAGAGCGCAAGTCGTTCGAAACAAGCCAGGTTCAGTCCGGATCGGGCGCTTCCCCGCCTCGTTGCCGGATCACCCGCCAATAGCCGTCGACCAGCGCCTGGTTGACTTCGTCCCAGCCGAAACGCCGTGTCGCCTCGCACCCTGCGCGCCCCGCGGCCCGGCGCGCTTCGGCGTCCCGGCAGTATTCGGCCAGGATTTCGGCAAAGCCGTCCACCGCCCCGGGGTCGACCAGCCGGCCGGTGACGCCGTCCGTCACCAGATTCCGGCTGCCCGTCGCGAGCGCGGCCACCACCGGCAGCCCGGCCGCCATCGCTTCCAAAGTCACGTTGCCGAAGGTTTCGGTTACCGACGGGTTGAACAGCATGTCCAGCGAGGCGACGGCGCGGCCGAGATCCGGGCCTTCCTGGAAGCCGGCGAACACCGCGTTGGGGAGCCGCTGCTCGAACCACTCCCGCGCCGGGCCCTTGCCGATCACCAGCACCTTGTGCGGCACGCCGCTGCTCTCCAGCCGGTCGACGGTTTCGGAAAAGACGTCGAGCCCCTTTTCCCGCACCAGCCGGCCGACGAAGCCGATCACCGGCATGCCGTCGGCGATGCCGAAGCCGCGGCGCCACTCGAGATCGCGGCGGCAGGGGTTGAACACCGCCGTGTCGACGCCGCGCGTCCAGATGCCGACATCGGCGTTCATCCGCTGGTCGCGCAGGAGCCGGGCCATCGACTCGGAGGGCGCGAAGATCGCGTCGCAGCGGCCGTAGAAACGGCGCAGGATCGCCTCGACGGCGGGCTCCATGAGTGCGAGCTTGTAATAGCGCATATAGGTTTCGAAGCGGGTGTGGACGGAGGCGACCACCGGCACCCCCACCTTGCGCGCCAGCGACACCGCGCTGTGACCAAGCCGATCGGGGCTTGCGACGTGGAAGATATTGGGGCGAAAGGCGAGAATGTCGCGGCGCACGGCGGGCGGTATGCCGAGCGCGAACTTGTACTCGCGGCGGCCCGGGATCGCGACGGAGGGGATGTGCACGACCTCGCCCATCGGCGGCAGCGCCGGCTTCGCGACGGTGGGCGAATAGATGCGCACCGCCGCGCCCTGGCGCAGCAGATATTCCACGAGCCGGTTCAGCGCCTGGTTGGACCCGTCCCGTACATAATTGTAATTGCCGCTGAACAGGGCGATGCGGAGGCCGGCTGCGTCCATGGCGGGCGGATAGCGGGCAAAGGCGGCAAGAAAAAGAAGCGCTTTGCCGCGTCAGGCTATGTGTCGGGCCGGCTGCGCTCGCGGCTGCTCTGCAACCGGGCCCGGACCACGGCGATCGCCGGCAGGATCATCAGCGCGGCGATCAGAAGCGCCAATGCGACCTTGACCTCCATGGTTTGTCTCCGCGCTTCGGATCAGCGCCGCGGGTCCGGACCAGACTTACCGGTCTCGGCACCGGAGCTGTGGCGAGCGACGGCGTCCGTCATCGTCCTAAGACCGGCCAAAAGGGTCGGGCGCATCTTCGCCGCACCCGCAGTCCACTCCGCTTGCGGCCGCTCCGACGGCTTGTACTTGCCGTCACCCGCAAGAACGATCTGACGCCCGATCACTCCGGGCCGAGGGGCTTCTTCGCGGGAGGTGCCGTGAATGAGGTTGTACTGAATTTCCTCCATGCCCCCGCGGCAGAGAAAGTCCACATCCCCCAGCGCGTCGCGCCGCGCCGCCGTCTTGCCCTCTACGAGGACCGCGACGTCGACGAGCCTTTTCCGCTCCTCGGCCTTGAGCGAGCCTATGAAGGGCCAGATCTCCGGGTTCCATTCCAGGAGTTGCTGGCTGCGGTTCGCAGGCGCCGAGCGGTCCCCGCAGCGCTGGCCGTCGACCATGATCGCCGCCTGTGCATAAAGCGTCATCATCGCTGCCGTTTCGCGCCACTCGCGCTGCGGTTCCTCCGGCAGGCCCTCAGCGGCGGTCCAGAGCAGGCGCGAATAGAGCATGGCGACGAACGCTGAATTGCCCTCGATAGTCCGGTCCCTCAGCCACGCCAGGTCGGACACCAGGTCCGGCTGGCGCGAGACTTCGCCAATGCGCTTGCCGAGCGTCATGTAGTCGCGCGCGGCGAGCAATGCGTCGAGCACCGCCGGAGCGTGTTCGGGCGAAACCTGCATGGCGGGCACCGGCACGATCGGGGCCGGCGGCTGGGCTGCGGAAGCGGCGAGCGCCGCTGTGATCGTCCATAAAGCCATGCCGAATCCCCTCGTTGCAAGTCACACCATAAGCCGCTGGTTCCGCGCGGTAAATTGTTCAGGCCGCAGGCGTGCCCTTTCAGCAAAACGCCCCGCCGAACCAGGTTCGGCGGGGCGCTTCAGGTGCGCTCGGAGCGACGCCTTAGTCCTGCAGATACTCGCCGGCATCGGCGTCGGTGCCGTGGCCGACCGGGGTGACGGCCGCGAGGGGATCGTCGCCGATCGCCGCTTCCGGACCCTGGGCGAGCTCGGCCGCATGCTCCTCGGCGGCGCTGTTGGGCGCGTAGAGGGCCTCCTGTAGCGAACGATGCTGCGCGCGGAGCGCGGCGTCGCGGCTGGTGGCGGCGATGCGGAAGCGGTTCATGCCCGCGCCGGTACCCGCCGGGATGAGGCGGCCGACGATGACATTCTCCTTGAGGCCATCGAGCGTGTCGATCTTGCCCTGCACCGAAGCTTCGGTCAGCACCCGGGTCGTTTCCTGGAAGGACGCGGCCGAGATGAAGCTGCGGGTCTGCAGCGACGCCTTGGTGATGCCGAGAAGGACAGGCTTGCCCTCCGCCTTGCGCTGCTTCTTGTCGAGCTTGGCGTTGGCTTCGTTCATCTCCCGAAGATCGACCTGTTCGCCGGCGAGCAGGGTGGTGTCCCCGCCGTCGGTGATCTCGACCTTTTGCAGCATCTGGCGAACGATCACCTCAATGTGCTTGTCGTTGATCTTCACGCCCTGGAGCCGGTAGACCTCCTGGATCTCGCTGACGAGATATTCGGCCAGGGCCTCAACACCGAGCGCTTCCAGGATGTCGTGCGGATCGGGTGAGCCGCCGACGAGGTTGTCGCCGCGCTTCACATAATCGCCTTCCTGGACCTCGATCATCTTGGCCTTGGGGACGAGATATTCGACCGGATCCGAACCATCCTCGGGGACGATCGCGATCTTCCGCTTCGCCTTATAGTCGCGAAGGAAGGTGACCTTGCCGGACACCTTGGCGATGATCGCATTCTCCTTGGG
>DASWMM010000457.1:0-18853 GCA_036399755.1 Allosphingosinicella sp. | reverse complement strand
GCGGATCGCGGCGGCGCGCTCCGGCAGCGGCTTCAAGCGGTGGGAGAAATCGCCCAACAATCCGGTCTGTGAAATCGACCTGGAGGTGGATGCGTTCCTGCGCGGGGAGCTGACGCGGCTCGACCCGGAAGCCGGGTGGCTTTCGGAGGAAACAGTGGACGATTCAGACCGGATCGAGCGGTCGCGGCTTTGGGTAGTCGATCCGATCGATGGCACGCGCGACTATCTGCGCGGGCGGCCGGGCTGGTGCGTGTCGGTGGCGCTTGTGGAGGAACGGGTGCCGGTGCTCGGCGTGCTCGATGCGCCGGCGCGCGGCGAGCATTGGGCAGCGGCGAAGGGCCGGGGGGCGTGGCGCAACGGCGAGGCGATCCGGGTGAGCGGGCGCACCGTGCTTGCCGGGGCGCGGGTGCCGGCCGACCAGCTTCCAAGGTTCGATGCGGATCTGGTGATGGTGCCCAAGCCGAACAGCATCGCGCTGAGGATCGCGCTGGTCGCGGCGGGAGAGGCCGACATGGTCGCCACGATGAAGTGGGGCTTCGAGTGGGACATCGCGGCCGCCGCGCTGATCGCGGCGGAAGCAGGGGCGAGGGTGACCGGCGCCTTGGGCCAGCCGCTCGCCTTCAACACCGCTTCGGGGGAAGCGTTCGGCGTGCTTGCCGCGGCACCGGGTATTCATGCGGAGGCGGCCGAGCGGCTTCGGGCGCGGGCGCTGGATCTGGTCTGAGGCTTCGGGGCGAAGCGCGCGGGAGCCAAGCGTTTCGCGATTCGTCCAACGGGTGCTAGTCTCCTCGCCTGAGCAGCGGAGACAGGCCATGGTTCCCCTTGCAGCAAACCTCGCTTTGACGCTCGCCGCGGCTTTTGGCCTCCCCGCATCGGCGGGGGCGCAGGAGGTTTCCGCGCCGGCGCCCGTCGCCATGCCGGTGAACCCCGAAACCGTGCTGGGCTACGATCTCGACCATGCCGACCGGATGACGGTGCCGGTGATCGTCGATGGCCGGGGCCCCTACAACTTCGTGGTCGATACCGGCGCCGAGCGGACGGTGATCGCTCGCGAGCTCGCGACCGATCTCGCGCTTGGCGCGGGCAAGCGAACGCGGGTGCATTCGATGAGCGAGGTCAGCGACATCGAAACAGTGATCATTCCTCACCTCGAAGTGGCGGGCGACAAGGTGAGTTCGATCCAGGCGCCGGCTCTGGCCCGCCGCAATCTCGGCGCGGAAGGGATGCTGGGCGTCGACTCGCTGAAATCGCGGCGGGTATCGTTCGATTTCGACAAGGGGGAAATGACCATCTCGCCGTCGCGGCGGCGGGAGCCGAGCTGGGCGCCGGGCACGATCGTGGTCACCGGCAAGCGCTTGTTCGGCCGGCTGGTGCTGGTCGATGCCTCGGTGGAGGGGCAGAAGGTGTGGGTGATCATCGACACCGGTTCGGAAGTGACGCTTGGCAACATCGCGCTTCGCCGCAAGCTGGAAGCAAAGGGGCGGCTCGGGCCGGTGCGGCCGATCAATGGGATGAGCGTCACCGGCGGGCATTTCCAGGCGGATCAGGGCGTCGCGAAGCGGATCCGGATCGGCGGAATGGACATCGAGAACATGCCGATCGCCTTTGCCGACGTGCACCCGTTCAAGAAGCTCGATCTGATGGACCGGCCGGCCCTGCTGCTCGGCATGGACGCGCTGCGTTTGTTCGGAAAGGTGTCCGTGGATTTCGCCAACCGGCGGGTGCGCATGCAGGCCCGGCCCGAGGCGAACCGCCAGGACGGCGCGCAGTTCGCGCAAGCCGAGTTCTAGGCCGCCGCCTCGATCCGCGGCACGCGCAGGCGCGGCAGGTCGATTTTCGGGCAGCGGTCCATGACCACCTTGAGGCCTGCGGCTTCGGCGCGCGCGGCGGCTTCGTGGTTGATCACGCCCATCTGCAGCCAAACGGACTTGGCGCCGGCGGCGATTGCTTCGTCCACCGCTTCGCCCGCGGCCTGGGGTCGGCGGAAGATGTCGACCATGTCGATCGGCTCGCCGATCTGGGAAAGTTCGCGCCAGACATATTCGCCGTGGACGTGCTCGCCGGTGATCTGCGGGTTTACCGGGATCACGCGGTAGCCCCACTCCTGGAGGAAACGCATCACGCCCCAACTCGGCCGGTCCGGGCGGTCGGAGGCGCCGATCATGGCGATGGTGCGGGTTGAGCTGAGCAGGTCCCGGATGTCGGCGTCGGTGGTAAGCGGCATTGGCGATCCCTTGCTCGTCATTCCCGCGAAAGCGGGAATCCCGCTTCTTCTGCTCTCAAAGGTCGAAAGAAAGAAGCGGGACCCCGCTTCGCGGGGGTAACGTTGGTGTTTCGAAGGACGGTAACTCTCCCCGGCTAGCTCCGGTTCAACTGATCCAGCAATCGCCCGGCGATCGTGTGGAAGACTTGGCCTTCTTCGCCCTCGCCCGCCGCGGGGGGCGTGCCGGCGTCCGAGGCGATTCGGATCGCCATGGCGAGGGGGACCCGGCCGAGAAAGGGAATGCCGAGCACCCGCGCCGCGGCTTCCGCGCCGCCGGCGCCGAACGGGTCGGAGATTTCGCCGCAATGGGGGCAGGCGTAGCCGGACATGTTCTCGACCAGGCCGAGGATCGGCACGTCCATCTTGCGGAACAGGTCGATGGCGCGGGTGGCGTCGATCAGGGCGAGGTCCTGCGGAGTGGAGACGATCACCGCGCCGGCCGGCTTCCACTTCTGGATCAAGGAAAGCTGGATGTCGCCGGTGCCGGGGGGAAGATCGGCGACCAGGATTTCGGTGTCGCCCCAATCGCCTTCGATGAGCTGGCCCAGGGCAGTCGCCGCCATCGGCCCGCGCCAGGCGAGCGCCTTGCCCGGCTCCACCATCTGGCCGAGCGAAAGCATCTTGATGCCGTGGGCGGCGACCGGCACGATCTGCTTGTCGGCGTGGCCTGGCTTGTCGGAGTTGCCCATGATCTGGGTCTGCGAGGGCCCGTAGACGTCCGCATCGACCAGCCCGACCCTTTTGCCGGCGCGCGACAGGGCGATGGCGAGGTTGGCGGACACGGTGGACTTTCCGACGCCCCCTTTGCCCGAGCCGACGGCGATGATCATCCGCTCGACCTTGTCGGCGGTCATCGCGACTCGCACTTCGGTGACGCCCTCGACGGGGGCCAGGGCCGCACGAATCTGGCGCTCGAGCGCGGCGCGCTGCTCGGCGGACAGGCCGGTTGCGTCGACGACCAGGCTTGCGACTCCGGCGTTGAGGCGCGGCGCCGCCAGCCGGCCGGAGCCGGTGAGGCTGCCGGTGCCGGCCGGATCGGGCACCCGGATCAATGCCTGGAGAAGGGGAGTGGGATCGTCGCTCATTCGGGCGATGTAGGCGCGGCCGCCCGCCTTGCCACTGTTTTTCGCGCGCGCCGCTTCCTATAAAGAGCCCATGAGCAGAATGTTTGGGTGGGGAGCGCGCCTCGGCGCAATGTGGAACGAGAATAAGGGCGGGCCATGGGGTCCGTCCGGAGGCGGATCAGGCGGTTCCGGTGGGGACGGCGGCGACGGCGGCGGTTCCGGCGGCGGTCCGCGCAGCCCCTGGGGCCAGCCTCCGCCCGGCCGGCCAAGCGGCGGCGGCGGGATTGGCGGGCCGGGCGGCGTCACCTCCTTCGACGATTTCCTGAAAAAAAGCCGCGAGCGCTTCGGCGGCGGACGCTTTCCCACCGGCGGCGGCGACGGGCGGCCTTACTGGCTCTACGGCCTGGGGGTGTTCGTGCTGCTCTGGGTGGTGTTCAGCTCCTTTCACCGCATCGGCCCCAACGAACGCGGCGTGGTGACGCTGGCCGGATCCTACAGCCGCACGTTGCAGCCGGGCGTCGGCTTCACCTTTCCCGCGCCCATCGAGAGCGTCGAGAAAGTGGATGTGGAGAATATCCGCACCACCGATGTCGGCTCCACCAACCGCGCCGAGGAAAACCTGATCCTGACCGGCGACCAGAACATCATCGATCTGGCCTATTCGGTGCGCTGGAACATCAAGGACCCGCAATTCTATCTGTTCCAGATCCAGAATCCGGACGCGACGATCCGCGAAGTCGCCGAAAGCGCGATGCGCCAGGCAGTGGCCGGCGCGTCGCTGGAGGATGCGATCGGCGCCGGCCGTTCGGAGATCGAGCAGCGCGTGCAGTTGCTGATGCAGCAATTGCTCGACGGCTATGGCTCGGGCGTCCGCGTGCAGGGCGTTGCGATCAAGCAATCCGATCCGCCCGCCGCGGTCAACGACGCCTTCAAGGAAGTGTCGGCCGCCCAGCAGCAGGCGCAAAGCTATATCAACGACGCGCGCGCCTACGCGCTTCAGCTCACCGCCAAGGCGCAGGGCGACGCGGCGGCGTTCGACAAGGTTTATGCCCAGTACAAGCTGGCGCCCGAAGTGACGCGCCGCCGCATGTATTATGAAACAATGGAACGGGTGCTTTCAAAGGTGGACAAGACGATCATCGAAGCGCCGGGCGTGACGCCCTATCTCGCGCTTCCCGAAATTCAGCGGCGCACGCCGGCGGCCCCGGCCGCGCCGGCGGCGACTCCCGCCGAGGAGGCACCCGCACGATGAGCCGCGCCCTTCGCAATCCGATCGCGCTCGCGTTCGCCCTGATCATCCTGCTCGTTCTTCTCAGCATGACCGTCGCGGTGGTGCCGGAAACCAAGCAGGCGGTCGTGACCCGCTTCGGCAATCCCGAGTACATCATCAACGCCTACCGAAGGGGCGAGCAGTTCGGGAACACCGGTGCGGGCATCACCATGCGCTGGCCGATCGACAAGATCGTGTGGATCGACAAGCGGATCCTGTCCATTCCGATGGAGCGGCAGCAGGTCTTGTCCCAGGATCAGTATCGTCTGCAGGTCGATGCCTTTGCGCGCTACCGGATTGTCGATCCGCTGAAGATGTACATTTCCGCAAGAACCGAGGAGCGGGTGTCAGACCAGCTCAAGCCGATCCTCGGCTCGGCGTTGCGCAACGAGCTCGGCAAGCGGCCGTTTGCTGCGCTGCTGACCCCGGAGCGCGAGCGGGCGATGGAGAATATCCGCACCGCGCTCAACCGCGTCGCAGGTCAGTACGGCGCGGAGATCATCGACGTACGTATCAAGCGTACCGACCTTCCCGAAGGCACACCGCTTGAATCCGCTTACCAGCGGATGCGCACGGCGCGGCAGCAGGAAGCGCGCTCGATCCAGGCGCAGGGCGCCAAGCAGGCGCAGATCATTCGCGCCGAAGCAGATGCCGAAGCAGCCAATATCTATGCCGAAGCGTTCGGCAAGGATCCCGACTTCTTCGATTTCTATCGCGCCATGCAGTCCTACGAATCGACCTTCGTCAACAACGGCAGCGGCCAGGAGCAGGGCCGTTCCAGCATCATTCTTTCGCCCGACAACTCGTACCTGAGGGAATTTCAGGGGCGCCGATAAGGGGCAGGCGGCGCTTCATTCAATTCCGGTTCAGCCTCAGAAGCTAGCATCGACTACATGTGTTTTCCAAGCCGGGTGCCTGCCCCCCCCCCCCGGCCCAGAAGATCCCACAAGGAGGATTAGCGACCGTGCGTTATGTTTATGGCCTTACCGCCGCCCTATTGATCGGCGGCGCCACCGCGACCCTCACCGTCGGCCCCGTCGGCGCGCAAACCGCGCAAAACGATCCCGGCGCCATGATGGCAAGCGCGCCGCGCCCCGGCGCGCCGATGAGCTTTGCCGATCTTGCCGCCAAGCTGCAGCCGGCAGTGGTCAACATTTCTACCAAACAGAGCATCCAGGTCAGCCAAAGCCGGCAGCTACCGCCCGGTTTTGAAGAATTCTTCCGCCGCTTCGGTGCGCCGGTGCCGGAAGGCGGAGAAGGCCCGAGCACCCAGAAAGGGGGCTCGCTTGGCTCCGGCTTCCTGATCTCGGCCGACGGCTATGTGGTCACCAACAACCACGTCGTCTCCCCGGCGCGCACCGGTGCGACGGTGGACCAGATCACCGTGATCCTGCCCGACCGGCGCGAGTTCGAGGCGGAGCTGGTCGGCCGCGATGCCACGTCGGATCTTGCCGTTCTGAAGATCAAGGGCGCGAACCTGCCCTTCGTCCGCTTCGCGCAGGGCGATCCGGTGCGGGTCGGCGACTGGGTGGTTGCGATCGGCAACCCGTTCGGCCTTGGCGGCACGGTTACCGCCGGCATCGTTTCGGCGTTGCACCGCAACCTCAACAGCGGTGTCTACGACCGCTATATCCAGACCGATGCAAGCATCAACATGGGCAATTCCGGCGGCCCGATGTTCGATCTGAACGGCAATGTGGTCGGCATCAACACCGCACTGATTTCGCCCACCGGCGGCAATGTCGGCATCGGCTTCGCAATCCCGGCCGAACAGGCCGCGCCGATCGTGGAAGCGCTGCGCAAGGGCCAGCGCCCCGAGCGCGGCTACATCGGCGTCAGCCTGCAGCCGATCACCGACGACATTGCCGCATCCATGGACCTGCCCAAGAATACGGGCGAGCTGATCCGGGGCGTCACCCCGGGCGCCGGCGCGGCGCGGGCCGGCATTCAGCAGGGCGACGTGGTGGTTTCAGTCAACGGGCAGCCGGTCAATCCGGATCAGTCGCTCGCCTATCTGGTGTCGCAGGTGCGGCCCGGCCAGCGCGTGCCGATCGAGCTGATCCGCGACGGCGATCGCCGCACGGTGACCGTCACGGTGGGCGCGCGGCCGACCGAGGAAGAGCTCGCCAAGCTGAACGGCATCGAGGACGAGCAGGCGGTGACCGAGCCCGGCGAGACCGAGCAGTCGACCAGCCAGCGTTCGGCGCGCGAAAGCCTGGGCGTCACCGTTCAGCCGCTGACCCCGGAGATCGCCCGGTCGCTTCGGCTCAACGACGTCAACCTGAAGGGGCTGGTGGTTGCCGGCGTGAATCCGTCGAGCGACGCCGGCCAGAAGCTTCAGCAGGGGGACATCATTCTGTCGATCAACAAGCGTGCCACCCGCACGCCGGAGGAGGCCGCGGCGGTGGTTGCCGCCGCGCGTGCCGCCAACCGCACCAGCGTGCTGCTGCTTGTCCGCCGCGGCAACGCTCCGCCGGTGTATGTCGGCATCGAGCTGGGGCGGAAGTAAGAACCTCACTTGTCATTCCCGCGAAAGCGGGAATCCCGCTTCTTCTTTCTTCCGGCAGTTAGCTAAGAGAAGAAGCGGGACCCATTGACCAGGATCGCCCTGTCCCCCGGACAGGGCTGCGCAGTGCGGGGCACTACGCACCTGGTCAATTTCGCGGGGGTGACGGGAGGGGCTCATCGTCCTGATCTAGATGAACATGGCTTGCCGCCCCGTTCCCCTTGGGGGATAGGGGCGGCAGGCTTTTTTCATGGGGGCCCGCTTGGACGATACAAACTCCATCCTGATCGGCGCCGGACCGGGAGGCGCGCAGCGGCTCGTTTTGTCCCGCGCCAACCGCCACGGCCTGATCGCGGGGGCGACCGGGACCGGAAAGACGGTGACGCTTCAGGGGTTGGCCGAGGGCTTTTCGGCGGCGGGGGTGCCGGTGTTTCTGGCCGACGTGAAGGGCGACCTTGCCGGCATCGCGGTGCCTGGTTCGGCGACGTCGAAAATGCACGAAACGTTGACGAAGCGTGCCGCCGATCTCGGCATCGAGGATTACACCTACGGCGGCAATCCGGCGGTCTTCTGGGACCTGTTCGGGGAAGGGGGCCACCCGGTTCGCACCACCGTGTCCGAGATGGGCCCGTTGCTGCTCGCCCGGCTGATGGGGCTCAACGAAACGCAGGAGGGCGTGCTGTCCATCGCCTTCCGGGTGGCGGACGAGGAAGGGCTGCTGCTCCTCGAGCTCGACGATCTCCAGGCGCTGCTGACCTATTGCGCCAACAACGCGCAGGCGCTTTCGACCGAGTACGGCAATGTCGCCAAGGCGACGGTGGGCGCGATCCAGCGCCAGCTTTTGCAACTGGATGCGCAGGGCGGCGCGCATTTCTTCGGCGAGCCGGCGCTGGAGATAGCGGACTTCCTCCAGACCGACGAGGAAGGCCGGGGGGTGATCAACATCCTTGCCGCGGACAAGTTGATGGCGAGCCCGCGGCTCTACGCCACCTTCCTACTCTGGCTATTGTCCGAGCTGTTCGAGGTGCTCCCGGAGGTCGGCGATCCCGACAAGCCCACGCTCGTCTTCTTTTTCGACGAGGCGCACCTGCTGTTCACCGATGCGCCCAAGGCGTTGGAGGAGAAGATCGAGCAGGTGGTGCGCCTGATCCGCTCCAAGGGCGTCGGCGTGTATTTCGTCACCCAGAACCCGATGGACATTCCGGACGCGGTGGCGGGCCAGCTCGGCAACCGGGTGCAGCATGCCCTGCGCGCCTTCACGCCCAAGGAGCAGAAAGCGGTTCGGGCGGCGGCCGAAAGCTTTCGCGCCAATCCGGGGGTGGATGTCGCCACGGTGATCACCGAGCTCAAGGTCGGCGAGGCTCTGGTGTCGGTGCTTGGGGAAGACGGTTCGCCGTCGCCGGTGGAGCGGACCATGATCCGGCCGCCGCGTTCGCGGCTGGGGCCGCTCGCGCCGCAGGAGCGCGGCATCTTTCTCTCCACTTCGGCGGTGGCCGGGAAATATGAAGACCGGGTGGACCGGGAGAGCGCCGAGGAAATCCTGAAGGCGCGGGCCGAGCAGGCCGCGGAGGCCGCGGCCGCGAAGAAGGCGCAAGCCGAGGAAGCCAAGGCCGAGACCGCGCGGATCAAGGAAGAGAGCCGCGCCGCCCGCGCCCGCAAGGCGGATCGCGGCATCGGCGAGGAAGTCGCCATCCAGCTCGGCCGGTCGGTGCAGCGCCAGGTAGTGAACAGGATTGCGGGCTCGCTCGTGCGCGGGCTGCTCGGGGGGCTTTTCAAGGGGAGGTAGAGGATGGCGAGTTCGGCAGGAAAAGCGGAAGCCGGCGAGATGCGCGAGCTGACGGTGCGCGCGGTGATCCTGGGCGGGATCATCACCTTGGTGTTCACCGCCGCCAACGTTTACCTCGGCCTCAAGGTCGGCCTGACATTTGCGACATCGATCCCGGCGGCGGTGATCTCGATGGCGGTGCTGCGCTGGTTCGCCTCCTCCACCATTCTTGAAAACAACATCGTGCAAACCGTCGCGTCCGCGGCGGGAACGCTTGCGGCGATCATCTTTGTTCTGCCGGGCCTGGTGATGGTCGGATGGTGGCAGGGCTTTCCGTACCTCACCACGGCGGCGGTGACGGCGGTCGGCGGCATATTGGGCGTGATGTTCTCCGTGCCGTTGCGCCGCGCCCTGGTGGTGGACACGCCACTGCCATACCCCGAAGGCGTCGCCGCGGCGGAAGTGCTCAAGGTCGGCGCCGGCAGCCGCGAGGGCGGAGCGGAGGCCGAAAAGGGGCTGCGGCTGATCGTGTTCAGTTCTCTTGTCGCGGCAGGCTTCACCTTGGTGTCCAAGACGCGGCTGTTCGCGGAAGAAGCGGCGGCCTTCTTCAAGGTGGGAGCGGGCGCGACCGGCATTTCGGGAAGCCTGTCCTTTGCGCTGATCGGCGCCGGGCACCTGGTCGGCATTTCCGTCGGCGCGGCAATGTTCGCGGGGCTGGTCCTGGGCTGGTGGATCGTGCTTCCGATCCTCACCGCCGGCGCGCCCGGGACGGCGGAGGAGGTAGCGAACACCGTGTTCCGCTCGGACGTGCGCTTCCTCGGCGCGGGCGTAATCGGCGTTGCGGCGATTTGGACGTTGCTGAGGATCATCGGCCCGATCCTGGCCGGCATCCGATCGGCGATCGCGGCGTCGCGGCTGCGGGCGACGAGCGGCTCGGCGCTGCCGCTCGAGGAGCGCGACATGCCGATCGGGATCGTCGGCGGGGTGATCCTCGCCTCGCTGATTCCGATCGCCTGGCTGCTGTGGCGCTTCATCGCCGGCGGGCCGCTGGAAAGCGCGGCGGTGCTGCTGATCCTCGGTACCTTGCTGTTCATCCTGGTCGCCGGGATCGTGATCGCCTCGGTGTGCGGCTACATGGCGGGCCTGATCGGCGCGTCGAACAGCCCGATCTCCGGCATCGGCATCCTGGCCATTCTCGGCGCCGCCTTGCTGCTGGCGATGGGCTTCGACGGCGGCGGCACCGAGACTCCGGCGCTGATCGCCTATGCGCTCTTCACCACCGGCATCGTGTTCGGAATCGCCACCATCTCCAACGACAATTTGCAGGATCTCAAAACAGGCCAACTGGTCGGTGCGACTCCGTGGCGGCAGCAGGTCGCTTTGGTGTTCGGCGTGATCTTCGGCGCGCTGGTGATCCCGCCGGTGCTCGATCTGCTCAACATCGCCTACGGCTTTGCCGGAGCGCCCGGCGCCCGGCCCGATGCGCTTCCGGCCCCGCAGGCGGCTCTGATCTCGGCGCTTGCGGCGGGCGTGCTCGGCGGAGACCTGAACTGGCGGATGATCGGCATCGGCGCGGCGATCGGCGTGGCCGTGGTGATCGCCGACGCGGCGCTCGGCAAGGCCGGCAAGCTCCGCCTGCCGCCGCTTGCCGTCGGCATCGGCATCTACCTGCCGATGGCGGTGACCTTGCCGGTGGTGATCGGCGCGGTGCTGGGCAAGCTCTACGACCGCCGCGCCGAACGCGCCGCCGATCCCGAAGCCGCCAAGCGGATGGGCGTGCTGATGGCGACTGGGCTGATCGTCGGCGACAGCCTGCTCAACGTGCTGTTCGCGGGTGTGGTGGCCGGCACCGGCAGCGGGTCGCCGCTTGCGCTTGTGGGGGACGACTTCGCGGTGCCGGGAATCTTGCTCGGCACCCTGGTCTTCGCCGCGCTGCTAGCCTGGCTGTACCGCCGAACCGCCAGGGAGGGTGGCGTCGCCTGAAGTCCCGTCACCCCCCGCGAAAGCGGGGGTCCCGCTTCTTCTTCTCAGAGGCTGAAAAAGAAGAAGCGGGATTCCCGCTTTCGCGGGAATGACGGTGAAGGATCAGACCTTCTTCGCTTCCAGCCAGCGGCTGATGTCGGGGAGGCGGGTCTGGCGGACCTGCACCCGGTTGCGGATCGATCCGATCGCAACGTCGGCCGGGCGCCGCGATTCCGGCGTCAGGTAGCGTGTCGCATAATCCTCTATCTTGGCGATCATCGCCGGATCGACCGAGCCGCTGCCCAGCGCCGCAATGTAGCGGGAGCGCGACGAGGTATCGACCAGCGCCTCCACCTTGTCGCGGTTCTGCAAGGCGTAGTCGAAGGCGAGATCGGGATTGCCAGCGGCGACGGCGCTGAAGATCGCCGGGCTGGTGGTCGCGCCCGGCTCGGCGGTGAGGGCGAGATCGAGCGCGCGGCGGGCAAGCACCGGATCGCGCGAGGCGCCGAGCAGGCGGTAGAGCGACGCCTTGACCAGCGGGTTGGTTTCCGCCTTGGCCTGGGCACGCAGCCGCTCCCAGCCGGCCGTGTCGATGTTGCGGGCGACAACCGACAGGATGGTGGTCCTGAGCCCGCCCGTCGTGGCGAGCGGATCGCCCGACGCGTAAAGGCGGTTGGCTTCGCGAACCACCGCCGGATCGCCCATCGACCCCAGGGTGGCGATCAGTTCGGAGCGGAGCACCGGCACCGTCGGGGCCTCACCGGCTTTGGCCTTCCAACCGATGCGGCCGAGCATCGGCGACAGCTTCGCGGAGGCGTAGCGCGCCACCATCGCCTGATGGGCGGCATCGCCGTTGTAGAGGCCGTAGAGCTGGGACAGGATGCCGGCGACCCGGCTGTAAACCTGGCCGTTGGCGCCGCTCGGCATCGCATCGACCATGTCCATCGCTTCCGCCGCCGACTGGTAGCCGGCAAGGCCAAGGCCCCAATTGTCGGCAAGCAGCCCGGTCTGGTCGATCGGTTTCAGCTTGGCGAACGAAGCGGTTAGCGTGTCGAGCATCGCCGGGGTGTAGAGCGTGCGGTAATAGCCGGTCTGGCCGGAATTGACGACCAGCGGGCCGCAGCCGGGCACCGTCATCGACGCCGCGCCGCCCTCTACCAACGTGCGCACTTCGCTGCCGCCGACAGTGGAAGCGATCACCGGCACACGCCAGCTCAGGCTCTGCTTTTGCGGACGGTCCCGGGTGAATTCCGCCTGGCGCAGGTTGACCTGGGTCTTGCCGCCGGCGCAGCTTGCGCTCTCGACGCGGATCAGCGGCACGCCCGGCTGAAGGGTGAAATCGTGCGCGATTGCGGTCACCGGCTTGCCGGCCGCCGCGCCCTCGACGCTGCGCCACAGGTCGTCCGTCTGGGTGTTGCCGTATTTGTGGGTGCGCACATAATTTTGCACACCGGTGCGCCAGGCATCCTCGCCGACATAGTCTTCAAGCATGGTGATCACCGCTTCGCCCTTGGAATAGGTGATCGAATCGAACGCCTGGCTGATCTGCTCCACGGTGGTGAGGCGCTGGACAATCGGATGGGTGGTCGCCACGGAGTCGAGGCCCATCGCGCCTTCGCGGGCGCCGACCAGGCCCAGATCGGTTTCCCACTCCGGGTGGAGATCGGCCATCGCCTTGCTTGCCATCCACGAGGCGAAGCCTTCGTTCAGCCAGAGATCGTCCCACCACGCCATGGTGACGAGATCGCCGAACCATTGGTGCGCCATTTCATGCGCCGCGACTTCGAAGATGCGCTGCCGGGTGGCCTCGGTGGTGATCGCGGGATCGACGAGGAGGATCGATTCGAACGAAAAGATCGCGCCCCAATTCTCCATCGCGCCGAAGAACTGGCTGCTGCCCGGCCCGGCGACGTTGTCGAGCTTGGGCAGCGGATAGGGGGTGCCGAAATAGCTGTTGTACCAGGGGAGGATCTGGGCGGAGCTTTCCAGCGCCCAGCGGCCTTTCTCGCCGTCGCCGGCCTTGGTGACCACACCGATCTCGGTGCCCGCCGCGGTGGTGGTGATCCGGTCGAAATCGCCGACCGCAAGGAAGACCAGGTAGCTCGACATTGCCGGCGTGGTGCGGAAGGTGACCGTCTTGGTGCCGTTGGCGCGGCTCTCGACGCCGGCCTGCGGCATGTTGGACACGACATCGTCGTCCTGCGGCACGGTGACGATGAGGTTGTAGGGCGTGCGGAATTGCGGCTCGTCCCAGCCCGGGAAGAAGCGGCGTGCGTCGGGCGCTTCGAACTGGGTGAACAGCGCGCGCTTGGTGGCGCCGCCGGCTGCCGGGTAATCGAGCGCGAACAGGCCCGATGCCTGGGTGTTGATCTTGCCCTGGTAGTCGAAGGTCATGCGGTAGCGGCCGGGCGCCAGACGGTCGGCGAAGCGGATGCTTGCGGTCTGATCCTTGGCGTCGATGTCGATGTCGCGGCTGCCGATCGCGGTGCCGGCAACGGCGCTTGCGGAGAGTGGCGCGACGGTGACGCGGCTGATCGCGAGATCGACGGCGTTCACGGTGACGGTGTCGGTCGCTTCGAGCACTTCGACATCGACCGTGGTGATGGCGGTGAAGCGCAGGTTGGCCGCGTCGGGCGTTACCGAGATGCTGTACTGCAGCGGGCGGACGTTGCGCGGAAGCTGGGTGGGCACGTCGCGGCGGGCCTGGGCTGTTGCGGGCATCGGCGCGGCGGCGGGGGTCTGCGCCGAATCGCGCGCGGCGGTGGAGGCGCAGGCGGCAAGGCCGGCGGACAAAGCGAGAAGCGAAATAGCGGAACGAATGCGCATGCGGGCGAGTCTCCGGGGGCCTTGGGTGCCAAAGTCCCTGCGCGGGCGCCAAACCCTTGTCAAATCAGTAGCCGAAGAGCGGCGCCACCTTGTGCCCCTGAAGAACGTGCGCCTTGAGCTCCCGCGGGCTCCATAGGTGCTCGACGCCCGCCTCGGCCTGCTTGATCAGCGACACGATGGCGGCGTTGACCGGCGTCTTGCGGCCGAGCTTTTCGCCGAGCTTCACAACCTCGCCGTTGAGGTAATCGATCTCCGTCCGGCGGCCGGCTTTCAAGTCGTCGGCCATCGAGGAGCGGGCGTGGCCGTCGATCTTCTGGACCTTGAGGAAGACGTTGTTGAAGATGAAATTGGGCGCGGCGATGGCGTGGGGGAGGAGCTTGGGCGGGACCGGGCCGATCGTCGCCGGCTCGATTCCGGCGGCGGCGAGCACGTCGAGCGCCTCGACGACCGAGGCGGCGACGATTCGGCGGTAATCGCGCTCCTTGAGCTGATCAAGCAGGGTGCGGCCGGACAGCGCGTTGACCGCATTGTTGAGGTTGATGAGCAATTTGCCCCAGGCGAGCGCCGGCATGTTCACTTCCAGCCGAAGCTGGGCGGGGCCCTTGCCGACTTGATCGGCGAGCGCTCGCGTTTCGGGCAGGTCCGCGACCGCAAGCTCGCCGGCCACGCCCTTGTGGAAACGGCCCTGGCCAAGATAGGCGATGTTGAAGGGCACGATGGCCTGGGCGACCTTGAAGCCCCGCCTGGTCAGCGCCGCTTCCAGCAGCTCGGCATTGCTGACGCCGTTCTGGAAGGAGATGACCAGCGCGCCCTTTTTGCCGTGGCGAAGGATGTCCTTTGCCGCGCCGGCGGTATCCGGGCTCTTGACGCAGAGCGCGATCACCTCCGCCTTGGCGAGCGCGGCGGGCTTGGTGGCGAAGTCCACCTCCGCTGGCTCGCGCCGAACCCGCCAGCCGTCTCCGTCGGTGAGGGTAAGGCCGTTTTCCGCGATTGCGGTGCCGATCCGGTCGCGGCCGATCAGGGTGACCGGCACACCCGCCGCGGCCCAGGCACCGCCGAGGAAGCAGCCGACCGATCCCGCGCCGAATATTGCGACCTTGCCCATGCGCGCGCCTAGCCGCGGCCGCGGTAGCCGGGGACGTCCTGGCCGGGGACCCAGAGGCCGGCGGGCGGCTCTCCGGTCTGAAAAAAGACGTCGATGGGGATGCCGCCGCGCGGATACCAATAGCCGCCGATGCGAAGCCATAAGGGCTTCATCTCGGCTGCAAGGCGCTCGCCGATGCCGACGGTCACATCCTCGTGAAAGCCGCAATGGTTGCGGAACGCGCCCAGGAACAGCTTCAGCGACTTGGATTCGACGATGGTCTCGCCGGGCGCATAATCGATCACGATGTGGGCGAAATCGGGCTGGCCGGTGACCGGGCAGAGCGAGGTGAATTCGGGCACGGTGAAGCGCACCAGATACGGGCGCCCGGTGCGCGGATTGGGAACGTAATCGAGCCGGGCTTCTTCGGGCGAGGCGGGAAGCGGCGACGAGCGGCCGAGATGCGTAAGGTCCATGGCGGAGCTCTTTAGTGGCTCCCGGAGCGAAGCGAAAGCGGGGTGCGCGGCGGCTTTGCCGCGGCGCGCCGCCGTGCCATAGCCCGGCGCCATGATCAGGCTCCTCCTCGCCCTCTCCGCCGCCGCGCTCGCGGTTCCCGCCTTCGCTCAGGAGGCGGCGCCCGCGTCCGACAAGAAGGGCGACCAGCCGATCCCGCCGCCCCGCGTGTCGGTGACCCGGCACACCGGCACGTTCGGCGGCGCACGGGTCGCCTTCACCGCGACTGCGGGCGAGACCTATCTCAAGGCGGAGGACGGCACGCCCAAGGCGAGCATCTTCTCCACCGCCTACGTCAAGGAGGGCCGCGATTCGAACCGGCCGGTCACCTTTCTGTTCAACGGCGGGCCGGGATCGGGATCGGTGTGGCTTCACATGGGCGCGTTCGGGCCCAAGCGGGTGGCGATCCCTTCGGACGCGCGCGACGACGGCGCGCCGCCATTCCCGATCGTCGACAATCCCGACAGCCTCTTGGACGTTACCGACATCGTATTCATCGATCCGGTCGGCACCGGCTTCAGCCATGCGCTCGGAAAAACCGATCCCAAGGAATATTGGGGCGTCACACAGGACGCGAAATCCGTGGCCGAGTTCATCCGCATCTGGCTGAACGAGAACGGCCGCTGGAATTCGCCCAAGTTCCTCGGCGGCGAAAGCTACGGCACGACCCGCTCGGCCGCGGTGGTCAACCAGCTTGAGGGGCAGTTCAACGACGTGTCGCTGAACGGCGTCATCCTGATCTCCACCATTCTCGATTTCGGCGCGCAGGCCGGCGTGCCGGGCAACGAGATGCCCTATGTGATCTTCCTGCCGTCGATGGCGGCGGCGGCGTATCACCACGGCAAGGCGCCGGCGGACGCGGGGACGCTGGAGGCGTTCGTCGAGGAAGCGCGGCGCTTTGCCATCGGCGACTATGCGTCGGCTTTGCTCCAGGGCCAGGCGCTGAAGGGCGAGCGGCGCGCCGACATCCGCCGCCGCCTGGCGCGCTTCACCGGCCTCACCGAACGCTTCCTCGAGGAAGCGGACCTGCGCGTGTCCGACAGCCGCTTCTACAAGGAATTGCTGCGCGACCGGGGGCTGACGGTCGGCCGCCTCGACGCGCGCTATACGGGCCGCGACTATGACAATGCGGGCGAGGAGCCGGACAACGATCCCAGCTTCTACGGCATCGACGCCGGCTATACCGCGGCGATCAACAGCTGGGCGCGCGACGGCCTCAAGTTCAACACGGAGCGCCAATATACCACCATCGGCCCGGTCGGGGACTGGGACTGGAACCTGGGCGGCGGCGACGGCAAATATTACAAAAACGTCGCGCCCTACCTCGCCAAGGCGATGCGCGAGAATAGCGGCCTCAGGGTTTTCGTCGGCCAAGGCTATTTCGATTTCGCGACGCCCTTCTTCGGCGCCGAATACGCCCTGTCGCGCACCGGCGTTCCGGCCGACCGGGTTCAGTTCGCGTACTACGGCTCCGGCCACATGATGTACGTCCGCGACGAGGACCGGGCGAAGCTGAGCCGCGACATAAGGGCGTTCATCCGCAGCCGCTGACTGGACAGGGGCCAGGCGAGGGGACAAGGGTAAGGCGCCTTGCCGACGGAGTTCCCGATGCGCCTGTCCTTTCTTGCACTCCCACTCCTTCTCGCCGCCTGCGCGACTGTGCCGCGGCCGCAGACCCAGGCGGAGCGCGCGACGCGCTGGTGGGGGGATGTTTCGGCGCTCGCCGACGAGGGCATGGAAGGGCGGCTGACCGGCACGCCCGGCTATCAGCGCGCCGCCGATTACGTCGTGGCGCAGGCCAAGGCGATCGGGCTCGAGCCTGCGGGGGACGACGGTGGTTATTTCCAGAAGGTCGCGTTCGAGGAGCAGTTCGTTGATCACGTCCGCTCCTCCGCGTCGCTGACGGCGGGCGGGACCGAGACCCGGCTGGAGGTGCCGGGCGACCTGATCATCGGCCGCGGCGGCGGGCGAGTGCCCGAGCATGTGGACGCGCCTTTGGTGTTCATCGGCTACGGCCTTTCCATTCCCGAGGCCGGGCATGACGACCTTGCCGGAGTGGACCTCCAGGGCAAGATCGCGGTGGTGATCGGCGGCGGGCCGGAAAACATCTCCGGCGCGCTCAAGGCCCATGCACGGCGCGACCGTTCGCGCATCCTGGCCGAGCGCGGGGCCGTGGGAGTGCTGTCGCTGACCACGTTGAAGGCGGTGGAAACGCCCTGGTCGCGGGCGGTTGCGCAGGTCGGACAGGGCGGCATGTATTTTGCCGACGCCTCGCTACGCGACGTGAAGACGCCCTTCGTGTCGCTGAGCTTCAACCCGGAGACCACGCAGAAGCTGTTCCGCGCGGCGAACGTCAGCTTCGCCGATCTCTCCGCCGCCGCCGATGCCTCGCGGCCGCTGCCCAAGGTGGCTTTCAAGGCGAACCTGCGCGGAAGCTTCTTCGCGACCCACCGGCCGGTGACCGCCAACAACGTGGTCGCGCGGCTGCCGGGGAGCGACCCGAGCCTGCGGGACGAGCATGTCGTCTTCTCCGCCCATCTCGACCACCTCGGCGTGTCGAGCCCGATCGGCGGGGACGGGCTCTACAACGGCGCGATGGACAATGCGGCGGGCGCGGCGGGGCTGCTCGACATTGCGAGGAGCTTCAAGGCGCGCGGCACGCGGCCAAAGCGCTCGATGCTGTTCGTCTGGGTGACCGCCGAGGAGAAGGGCCTGCTCGGCTCGCGCTATTTCGCGGTTCGGCCGACGGTGCCCAAGCGCTCGATCGTCGCGGATCTGAACTTCGACATGGCGCTGCCGATCTTTCCCTTGCGCAGCGTGATCGCGCTCGGCGCCGAGGAAAGCAGCCTCGGCGCCACCGCCGCCGAAGTGGGCGCCGCGCAGGGCCTGCCGCTGGTGCCCGATCCCTGGCCGGACCGGAACAGCTTCGTGCGCTCCGACCAGTACAGCTTCATCCGCGAAGGCGTGCCCTCGCTCGCCTTCAAGTTCGGCTTCGCCAGGGACACGCCCGAGGCGGAGATCGAGCGGGTGTGGCGTTCGACCCGCTACCATGCGCCTTCGGACGACCTGTCGCAGCCGGTCGAGAAGCTCGACGCGGTGCGGCTCCACGATTTCGTTGCCGAACTCGGCTGGCGGGTGGCCAATGCGCCCGAGCGGCCAAGCTGGAACAACCAGAGCTTCTTCCGCCGCTTCGCCCAGGAGTAGTTTATGGCCCTGATCCGCGCGCTTTCGCTGCTTCTCCTCCTCGCCGCCGCACCGGCGGTTGCGCAGGTCCAGGCACCGCTGCTCAGCGCGGCGGAGACGGAGGCGCTGGCGGGGGAGCTTTCGGGCGCTGCTGCCAAGCGGACGATCACGTCCTTGTCGCAGCACCACCGGATGCGCGGATCGGAAGGCTATAACGACGCGGCGGCGCTGATCGTCGGCAAGCTCAAGGACTATGGGCTGGCCGAGGTGGAAACGATCCGGCTGCCGGCCGACGGCAAGATCTTCTACGGCACCCAGCGCTCGCGACCCGCCTGGAACGCCAGGTCCGCCGAGCTTTGGGAGCAAAGCGAAAACGGCGGCCGCTGGCGCGACGCAACGCGCATCGCCTCGTTCGCC
>DASWMM010000456.1:0-9898 GCA_036399755.1 Allosphingosinicella sp. | reverse complement strand
ACTCGAGCGGCTGGCCTTCGGCAAGGCCGGTGAGGCCGGCCTGTTCGACCGCCGAGATGTGCACGAAGGCGTCGGGCTGGCCGTCGTCGCGGCTGATGAAGCCGAAGCCCTTCATGGCGTTGAAGAACTTCACCGTGCCCTGGGCCTTTTCGCCGGTCAGCTGACGCTGCGGGCCGCCGCGGTCGCCGCCGGGCGCACCACCATAGCCGCCGCCGGGACCGCCTTCGCGCGGCTCGCGGGGAGGCGCACGATCGGAAACCGGCATCGGCTCGCCGTCAATCTTGAGATCGGTTGCCGAGATCCGGCCGCCGCGATCGACGAGCGTGAATTCGAGCGGTTGGCCGTCGGCAAGGCCGGTAAGGCCCGCTTGCTCAACCGCCGAGATGTGCACGAACACGTCTTCGCCGCCATCGTCACGGACAACGAAGCCGAAGCCCTTTTGGGCGTTGAAGAACTTAACGACGCCCTTGCCCTGGCCGACGACCTGGGGGGGCATGCCGCCGCCACCGCCGCCGCCGCCGCGGAACCCGCCGCCGCCGCCGCCGCCGCCGAAGCCGCCGCCACCACCGCTGCCGCCACCGCCGCCGCGGTAACCACCGCCGCCGCCGCCGCTGCGGTCACCGAAGCCGCCGCCGCCGCCGCCGAAGCCGCCGCGATCGCCATAGCCCGGGCCGCTATTGTAGCCGCCGCCGGGACGGTCGCCGAAACCGCCGCCGCCGCCGCCACCGAAGCTGCTGCCACCACCGCCGGCGAATTCGTCGCCGCCGAAACCATCGCGCTTGTCTCTGCCGCGCCCGCCGCGCTCACCGCGGCGCCCTCTGTCAAAACCCATGCCGTCTAAACACTTTCCAGCGCCCAACTCTCCTTAGGAAACCAACGCGCAGGGCTGTTCGCGCAAAGGTCTTGGCGCCCGATCATGGCGCACGGGCGAATCCTATAACGAAAAAAACCTGTTTCCGCGAGGGGATTCAGCGCCTTCTTGATTCAGCCTATTTGTGCTTGTGCGCGACGGCGTGGTGCACGGCCACGATCGCCCCGCCAAGCGCCAGGCCGAACAGCCCGGAGCCGATCGCGCCGACCGCCCATTCAAGGGCTCCGCCGATCGCCGGAAGGGCGTGGCCAACCGCCGCACCCGAGTCGTGGAGGAGGTGGGCGATCCCGCCCAGGCCGAACTCCTCCAGCCCGTGAATGACGATCTGCCCGCCCACCCAGAGCATCGCCGCAATGCCGACCGTGGAGAGAAAGGCGAGCAGCTTCGGCATCAGCCGCACCAGTCCCCGGCCAAATGCGCGAGCGGCGCCGTTGCGGCCTTTGGCCAAATGAAGCCCGATATCGTCCATTTTCACGATCAGCCCGACGACTCCGTAGACGCCCACGGTGATCGCAACCGCGACGACGGCCAGGATGATGGCCCGGCTGGCCAACGGCTCGTCGGCAACTTCGTTGAGAGCGATCGCCATGATCTCGGCCGACAGGATGAAATCGGTGCGCACCGCGCCGGACACCATCATCTTTTCATGCGCCGCGCTGTCCATCTCCGCGCAGTCTTCGTTCAGGCTGTGCTTGGGCTCGGACACCGCTTCCCACACCTTTTCGGCGCCCTCGAAGCACAGGTAGGCGCCGCCGAGCATCAGCAACGGCGTGATCGCCCACGGCAGAAGCGCGCTCAGCGCAAGCGCGACGGGCAACAGGATGACGAGCTTGTTGAACAACGAGCCCTTTGCGATTCGCGCAATGATCGGCAGCTCGCGGTCCGGCGTGAAGCCGGTGACATAGCGCGGCGTCACCGCCGTATCGTCGACCACCACGCCCGCCGCCTTGATCCCCGCCCGTCCCGCCGCGGCGCCGACATCGTCGATCGAGGCTGCGGCGACCTTGGCGATCACGGCGATGTCGTCGAGCAGGGCGGCAAGTCCGGAGGGCATGAGGCGCACAACTTTCGAAAGGGGCGTTCCCCCTCCTCTGACGCCCCGGCGCGCTTCGATCAACCGGCCATGTGGCCCACCGGCCCCAGCCTACGTCGAGAACAGCGCACGTTGGGAACAGCCCACGTTGAGAAGCGGGGCCATTCATCCTATGTGCTTTCCCCATGACCGTATATTTCCATGAAGAAGATTTGCCGGAAGGCGTGCTCGCCTCGGGCGCCGTTGCCGTCGATACCGAAGCGATGGGCCTCCATCCCGGCCGCGACCGGCTCTGCCTTGTTCAGATCTCCGACGGGCGCGGCGACGAGCATCTCGTCCGCTTCGGCCCGACCAGCGACTATTCGGCGCCCAATCTGAAGGCGGTGCTCGCCGATCCGGCCCGCCTCAAGCTCTACCATTTCGCCCGCTTCGACCTGGCGATCATGGAAGCCTATCTCAAGGTCATGGCCGAGCCGGTTTATTGCACCAAGACGGCCTCGCGGCTGGTGCGCACCTATACCGATCGCCACGGCCTCAAGGAGCTGGTCAAGGAGCTGCTTTCCACGGACATCTCGAAGCAGCAGCAATCGTCCGACTGGGGCGCGCCCGAGCTTTCCGACGCGCAAAAGGATTATGCCGCGTCCGACGTGCGCTTCCTTCACCAGCTCAGGGAGAAACTCGACCAGCGCATGATTCGCGAAGGCCGGATGGAGCTTGCCCAGGCCTGTTTCAATTTCCTCCCCCACCGTGCCCGGCTCGATCTTGCCGGCTGGCCGGAGGTCGATATCTTCGCCCATGTCTGAGGCGCCCGCGACACCGGTTCCGGCGGCGCCCCCGGTCGTGCGCAGGGGCTGGGCGCGGCCCGGCGGCGCCCACGATTACCTCGTCCGCGCGCTCAAGATCCTGCTCCCCGCCGGCGTCGGCGTGCTGCTTGCGTATCTTCTGCTCTCGCCGCTCGGCAAGGACCGCGAGATCAGCTTCCTGCTCGACAAGAACAAGGTCGACGTCGCCAAGGAGCGGCTCAAGGTCCAGCAGGCGCAGTATCGCGGCCAGGACAATAAGGGCCGCGCCTTCACCATCGAGGCGCAAAGGGCGCTGCAGCCGAGCTCGGCCGATCCCGTCGTCCAGATCGAGGGCATGGCGGCCAACATCCAGCTCGACGACGGCCCGGCCAGCATCGAAGCCCAAAACGGCCGCTACAACATGGACACCCAGAAAGTGGACGTGCTCGGCCCGATTCTGTTCAGCGCCGCCGACGGCTACAAGCTCCAGACCCGCAACGTCTCGGTCGATTTGAACACGCAGACGCTAAACAGCACTTCAGGCGTAGAGGGGCGCATCCCGATGGGCACCTTCACGGCGCAGAAGATGGAGGTTGACCTCCACGCGCGCCGGGTCGTGCTGACCGGAAGAGTTCGCTTGCATATGGTTCAGGGCGCAATCAAATGAAAAGCATGAGACATTTGTCCGTGGCCCTCGCGGCAGCCTCGCTTTTCGCCTTGGGAGCGATCAATCCCGCTCTGGGTCAGGAGAGCGGCTCGGCTTTGCGCGGCCACAACAGCGATGCGCCCATCGACTGGGGTGCCGAGCGGATCGAGGTTCAGGATCAGCAGAAGCGCGTGGTGATGACGGGGAACGTCGTTGCGAAGCAGGCCGATCTCACCTTGAATGCCGAGCGGATCACGGTGGCCTATGTCCAGAACAACGGCATCAAGGTGCAGCGAATAGACGCAAGCGGCGGCGTCCTGCTGCGCAGCCCGTCCGAAACGGCGCGCGGACAATATGCCATCTACGATCTCGGCCAGCGGATCATCACCCTGATCGGCAACGTAACGCTTACCCGGGGCGGTTCGGACGTCAACGGCGGCCGCCTTGTGCTCGATCTCGACAGCGGCCGCGCGGTGATGGACGGCAGCGCTCCGGGCGGCGCCACGCAAGGCCGGGTCACCGGCACCTTCCAGGTGCCGAAGCGCAGCGAGTAAGCCACAGGTCCGCCGCAAACGCTTCGGCGGCCTCATGCACGAAGCTTGCCAGTTGAGGCGCAACGCGGCTTCGCTTAGGTTGCCCGCCACACGGAAACGGACGCAATGAACGAGACCAGCCTGATCGACCGCCCCGAATCCGCCCACGCGGCCGCGGACGGCTCGCGCGGTCTCGCCGTCGTTTCCATCGCCAAGTCCTATGACAAGAAGGTCGTGCTCAAGGACGTCTCCCTCGCCATCGATCGCGGCGAAGTGGTTGGTCTGCTCGGCCCCAACGGCGCCGGCAAGACCACCTGCTTCTATTCGATCATGGGCCTCGTCCGCCCGGATAGCGGCCGAATCCTGCTCGACGGCGAGGACATCACCGGCCTCCCCATGTACCGCCGCGCCGTCCTCGGCCTCGGCTACCTTCCGCAGGAAACCTCGATCTTCCGCGGGCTCACGGTTGCGCAGAACATCATGGCCGTCCTTGAAGTCGCGGTGAAGAACAAGGCGGAGCGGCGGGAACGGCTTGAGCAGTTGCTCGGCGAATTCCACATCGACCACCTGCGCGACGCGCCTGCGATGGCGCTGTCCGGCGGAGAGCGGCGCCGCTGCGAGATCGCCCGCGCGCTTGCCGCAAGCCCGTCGATCATGCTTCTCGACGAGCCGTTCGCCGGCATCGATCCGATCTCCATTTCCGACATTCGCGATCTGGTAAAGGACCTCAAGAAGCGCGAAATCGGCGTGCTGATCACCGATCACAACGTCCGCGAAACCCTCGACATCGTCGATCGCGCCTGCATCATCTACGACGGCCAGGTGCTGTTCGCCGGCAGCCCGGAGGCGCTCGTCGCCGATCCCAACGTCCGCCGCCTCTACCTCGGCGAGAGCTTTGAGCTGTGACCAAGATGGTGCCCGCCAACCTTTTTCCGTCATCCCCGCGAAAGCGGGGATCCCGCTTCTACTCGGCATCAAGAACAAGAAGCGGGATTCCCGCGTTCGCGGGAATGACGAGGTAGACTGATGTCGCTCGGGCCGCGCCTCGATCTCAGGCAAAGCCAGTCGCTGGTGATGACCCCGCAGCTTCAGCAGGCCATCCGCCTGCTGGCGCTCTCCAACCTCGAGGTCGAAAGCTTCATCGCCGAGGAGCTGGAAAAGAATCCCCTGCTCGACACCGCCTCGGCGGAGGACGGCCCCACCGCGCCGTCCGAAGCCGAACCAATGGCGTCCGGCGACTCGGATGAGCCCGCCACGATCGACCAGCTCGCCGGTGCCGGCGAAGCGGCCCTCGACATGGATTTGAACAACGAAAACCTTCACCAGGACAGCGCTTCCGATCGCGGCCTGGACGGCGGCCTCGGCATGGAGGGCCTCGGCGGCGGCGGCGGCGAAGCCGGCGAGGGCCCCGACTTCGACAGCTTCGCCGGCGAAGGCCTCTCGCTTCACGAACATCTTATCGCCCAGGCCGGCGAACGCCTGTCCGGCGCCGATCTCCTCATCGCCCAGGCGCTGATCGAGCAGGTCGAGGAGACCGGCTACTTCACCGCCTCCCTGCTCGACATCGCCCACCGCCTCGCAGCGCCCTTGCGCGACGTCGAGCGCGTCCTCGCGGTCGTCCAGACCTTCGACCCATCCGGAGTCGCCGCCCGCTCGCTCTCCGAATGCCTCGCGCTACAGGCCAAGGAAGCGGACCGCTTCGATCCGGCCATGGCCCGGCTGATCGACAATCTCGATTACCTCGCCAAGGGCAACCTCGCCGCCCTGCGCCGCATCTGCGGCGTGGACGATGAGGATTTGGGCGACATGATCCGCGAACTGCGCGCCTACGATCCCAAGCCGGGCTGCCGTTTCGCCGACAGTGATCGCATCCAGGGCGTCGTCCCCGACGTGTTCGTCGCCCGCCGCGGCGGCGGCTGGGCGATCGAGCTCAACAGCGCGACCTTGCCCCGGGTCCTAGTCAACCGCAGCTACTACACCGAGCTGTCCTCGGGCTCGCAGGACAAGAAGTCCAAAGCCTGGCTGTCCGAATGCCTGGCCAGCGCCAACTGGCTGACCAAGGCGCTCGATCAGCGCGCGCAGACCATTATCAAGGTCTCCAGCGAGATCGTGAAGCAGCAGGACGGCTTCTTCCGGAGCGGCGTCGCCCACTTGCGCCCGCTCACCCTGCGCCAGGTCGCCGACGTCATCGGCATGCACGAATCCACGGTCAGCCGCGTCACCTCCAACAAATACCTCTCGTGCGACCGCGGCCTGTTCGAGCTCAAATATTTCTTCACCAGCGGCATCCAGTCGTCCGACGGCGGTGACGCCGTGTCGGCGGAAGCGGTGAAGAGTCACATCAAAACCCTGATCGCCGCCGAAAGCGCCGCCGCCATCCTCTCCGACGACCAGCTCGTGGAGCTCCTCCGCGCCAAGGGCTTCGACATCGCCCGCCGCACAGTCGCCAAATATCGCGAAGCGATCGGCCTCGGCTCCTCCGTCCAGCGCCGCCGCCAGAAGGCCCTTGAGGGGCGGGCGGCCTGACCGCCGTGCGCTTTTGCGGAAACCAAAGCGCGCTTCTGGGTTGTCCCCCCAGAAGGAGAAAGCAACCATGAGCGACGACAAGAAGAAGGGCGATTTCAACAAGGGCGGCAAGGACGACGTCGGCGGCAACAAGAAGCAGCAGAACGACAGCGGCCAGAACAGCGGCACCGGCGGCCGCAACAGCGGCGGGAAATGACCTCGTTCCTCCCTGCGCGCGGTAGCGCGTGGGGAGGGGAACCACCGAAGGTGGTGGAGGGGTAAGCGGTGCTAAGGCTGAGCGGATCGCGTGAACCCTCGCATTCTACGGCAGCTACCCCTCCACCAGGCTTCGCCTGGTCCCCCTCCCCATCTTCGATGGGGAGGAACATAAAAATGGCCCCGGCGGGGGGATGAACCGCCGGGGCCGCAGTCTCCCAAAGGGGGCGGGTAGGGAGACTGTGTCCGCTTAGAACTTGACGCCGACGCCGATCAGGCCCTGGTGGCGGCTGAAGTCGCCTTCATAGTTCGTGTAGCGATACTCAGCCTTCGCATACATGCGGTTGCCGAAATCGTGCTGGTAGCCGACGCCGAGGCGCAGGCCGTCGGCATTGCCGCTGGCGCGGGTCGTGACGTTCGCCGGGGTGGTGTACGACGCCCGGAAGCGGGCATTGGAATAGCCGGCCAGCGCGTAAAGCGTGCCCTTCTCCGACACCTTGTAGCCAAGGCGGACGGCGGCGGCGAGATCGCGGCGCGCATCGACGCAGGTCCGGTCGTTGGCGACGATCGCGCCCGTGACGCAGCCTTCGGTGGAGGCGAGATCGGCGCTGAGGTCGAGGCCGAGTTCAACCTTGGGGCTGATCGCGAAATCGTAGCCGAGGCCGATGCCGTAGGCGATCCCAGTTTCGTTGTCGCCGTCCGAGGACAAAGCGTCGATGCCGGTGTGGATTTCGGCGCGCAAGCCTTCGGCGCAGGCCGGGCTGGCGATTGCAATGGCGGCGGCGGTGGCGGCCAGTGCGATGAGAACCTTCTTCATGTCGTAAACTCCCTTGTTTGTTTCAAACCGCTCGGCTGCTTTGCGCCGGCGATCCCCTGATGGTGTGTTGTGGTTTGGGTGATTGCTTCGTCCGGGCGCCGGACCGGCGCCTTCGGAGAGGTCCGGTCCGTGCGTCTCAGGCGAGAATGGAGCCGGCGCTGAGCGCGGCGAGGGCGCCGCTCAGGACGCTGGCGCTGCAGCCCAATGCGGCGGCGGCGACCAGAAGGACCTGAAGCATCCCCTTCTGCTGTTGAACGAACATAACCGAAAATCTCCTTGGGTTAGCGATCCAGCCTCGCTGGCTGTGACGCCCTTCTGGGGTCCGGCTGTTGCGCCACGATGCCGCGCTTTGGCTTTTTGTGTTTCAGTTGTTACACTGGGTGGATGCCGCGCACGTGGCTTTGTGCTATGCGGGCGGGGTTCGAATTCGGGGGTTTTCGAGGCGTGGAGACGGCAGGCGAAATTCCGTGCGTGCTTGCGGAGGGCATCTCGTCGTCGCTGAACGCGATCGTGATGATCGATTCCGAAGGGATCATCCACGCCTTCAACCCGACCGCGGAAAAAGCCTTCGGCTATTCGCGCGAGCAGATGATGGGCGCGTCGATCCGCACCTTCATCGCCGAGCAGCCCGAGCGCCTGGAAGAACAGCAGGCGCTGTTCCGCTTCATCCTCGACGACAGCACGGGACCGGGTGCGCAGCGCGCCCTGATCGACGGCATCGCCGCCGACGGCCGGATCGTGCCGCTCGAGGCGACGATCACCGTGCTCCAGATCAACGGTGCCAAGCGTTTCCTGTGCAGCCTGCGCGACCTTTCGCCCGAAAAGCAGCATGACGAGGAGATGCAGGAAGAACTGCAGCGGCTCGAGCTTGCAGTCGAAGCCGCGAAGCTCGGCACCTGGACCTTCGACCTCGAGACCCGCACGACCTGGTATTCGGACCGTTCCAAGGAACTGTACGGCGTTCCCCGCGACACGGAGATGACCACGGAGGTGATCCGCGCCGCCGTCCACCCCGACGAATGGGAACAGGTCGCCGACCCATATCTCAACGGCTTCACCCAGGACCGGGTGGAGGTCGAATATCGAGTCCTCTGCCCAAGCGGCGAAGTGCGCTGGGTCTATTCACTCGGCGCGCTGGTGCGTGACGAAGCGGGCGTGGCCCGAAGCGTCAACGGCATCCACCTCGACATCACCGACCGCAAACGCGCCGAGGAGGAGCTTGAGGAAACCCGCCGCCACCTCGAACTCGCCGTCGACGGCGCGGGCCTCGGCATCTGGACGGTGGACCCGCGCGACGGCACCACCTGGTATTCCGATCGCTCCCGCGACCTGTGGGGCGTCGATCACGAACTGCGCCTCGATGCCCGCAGCATGCGCACCTACATCCACCCCGACGATTGGGAACAGGTGCTTGAGCCCTACCGCCGGGATTTCCCGGGCGATCAGCTCGACATGGAGCACCGCATCGTCTGGCCGAACGGCGACGTGCGCTGGGTGCATTCGATCGGCAAGGCGATCCGCGGCCCCGACGGCGTCGTCCACACGCTGAGCGGCATCCACCTCGACGTTACCGACCGCAAAAAGGCCGAAGCCGAGCTCAGCCGCTCGCGCGAAGCGCTCCACCAGTCGGAGAAGCTCGCCGCCTTGGGCTCGCTCCTCGCCGGCGTCAGCCACGAACTTAACAACCCGCTCGCCGCGATCGTCGGCCAGGCCGAAATGCTTGAGGAAGACAGCCGCGGCACCGTGTTCGAAGCGCGCGCCACGAAGATCAGCGCCGCCGCCGACCGATGCGCCCGCATTGTGCAAACCTTTCTCGCCATGGCCCGCCGCCGCGAGCCGCAGCGCAAGCCGGTGGAACCCAACATCCTGATCGGCGACGCCCTCCAGCTCGCCGAATATCAACTCCGCACCGCCGGCATCGCCGCTTCGATCGAGTGCGACTCCCAAGTGCCGCCGATCATGGGGGACCGCGACCAGCTCCACCAGGTGCTGGTCAACCTGATCATCAACGCCCAGCAGGCGCTGGAGGCGAGCGACACCCCCGCCAAGAAGCTGGTGATCCGCACCTCCGTGCTCGCCGACGGCCAGGTCGCCATCGACATCTGCGACAACGGGCCCGGCATTGCGCCCGATGTCGCCGGACGGATCTTCGAGCCCTTTTTCACCACCAAGCCGCAGGGCGTCGGCACCGGCGTCGGCCTGTCCTTTTCGCACGGCATCATCGAGGCGCATGGCGGCCGCCTTCACCTCATCCCCTCCGAAAAGGGCGCCACCTTCCGCATCGAGCTCCCCGCCGCCGAGGCGGTGGACATGGAGGTTGTCGCGCCATCTTCCTCGGCGCCCGCCCCCCTCGGCGAGCCCGCGCGGCGCGCGCTGGTCGTGGACGATGAGCCGGACATTGCCGACACCATCCGCGAACTGCTCCAACGCGAAGGCTTCGAAGTGACGGTTGCTTCCGACGGCGCGGCGGCCTTGATGGCGCTCGACCGCGACAA
>DASWMM010000455.1:0-5559 GCA_036399755.1 Allosphingosinicella sp. | reverse complement strand
CGCGGTGAACCCGCGCAATGGCATGATCTATCTGTCCTGGGTCGAAGCCGGCCCGAACGACACGCGGGGCGCCGTGGTTGGGCGGGCCCGCCTGCTCGCCGGCTCGGCGGCGGTGCCCGGCGCAAAAGCCGGATACAAGCTCGATGGCCTGGAGGTGATCTGGCGGCAGTCGCCCAAGGTCGAGGGACGCGGGCATTTCAGCCACCGCATCGTGTTTGCGCCCGACGGCAAGATGTTCCTGACCAGCGGCGAGCGCCAGAAGTTCGATCCGGCGCAGGACATGTCGATGAACCTGGGCAAGGTGCTTCGCCTCAACGACGACGGCACCGTGCCCAGGGACAATCCCTTCGCAAGCCGCGGCGGCGTCACCGCCCAGATTTGGAGCCTGGGCCACCGCAATCTGCTCGGCCTTGCCTTCGCGCCCGACGGCCGGCTGTGGGAGAATGAGATGGGGCCCAAGGGCGGCGACGAGTTCAACCGGATCGAGCGGGGCAGCAATTACGGCTATCCGATCGTGTCGGACGGCGACCATTATGACGGCAAGGACATCCCCGACCACGTCACCCGGCCGGAATTCAATGCGCCGGAGGTGAGTTGGACACCGGTGATCTCGCCGTCGAGCCTGATGTTCTACACCGGTAAGCTGTTCCCCCAGTGGCGCGGCAGCGCCTTCATCGGCGGCCTTTCAAGCAAGGCGCTGGTGCGGGTGACGATCAGCGGCGACACTGCCCGGGAAGCGGAGCGCTGGGACATGGGCGAGCGCATCCGCGAGGTCGAGCAAGGCCCCGACGGCGCAATCTGGGTGCTGGAAGACGGCGGCAAGTCGGCGGGCCGCCTGCTCCGGCTGGCGCCGGCGGGGCGCTAGGCCGGCAGCCGCCGGTAGCGGAAGTACCAGACTTCGTGGCCTTTGCGGCGGGCCTTTGCCTCATAGCGGGTTTCGGGCCAGCCGCCGGGGCGGGTGAGGAAGTCAGTGGCGCTTTCCGCCAGCCAGTCGAAGTCCGGGCGGGCGTTCATGATCATCATTGACCAGCGGCAATAGGTTGGATCGTCGGTGCCGAGCCGGAACTCGCCGCCGCGCTTGAGCTTGGCGGCGATGAGGTCAAGCGGGCCGTGATTGACCATGCGCCGCTTGGCGTGGCGCGCCTTGGGCCAGGGGTCGGGGTGGAGGAGGTAGACGAAGCTCAGCGCGCCGTCCGGCACGCGCTCCAGCACTTCCAGCGCGTCGCCCATGTGGAGGCGGACGTTGGTCAGGCGGCGCTCGCGGACATGGGTGAGCGCGCCGACGACCCCGTTCAGGAACGGCTCGGCGCCGATGAAGCCATGATCGGGGAGCAGATCGGCCCGGTAGGCGAGGTGCTCGCCGGAGCCGAAGCCGATCTCGAAGTGAAGGGTGCGATCGGTGCCGAACAGGGTGCGGCTGTCGACCGGCCCTTCTTCCGGCACGGCGATCGCGGGGAGCAGCTCCTCGAGCAAGGCGGCCTGGCCCTGGCGCAGCTTGTGGCCGGAGCGGCGGCCGTAGAGGCGGCGGATGGTTGTGGGATCGTTCACGTCGGTTCGGTTAAACTCCCGGACTTCAACAGCCAAGGGTTCTTCGCCATGCGCCTTGTTGCTTCCGCCGAATTCGCCGCCGCTCTGTTCCTCGCTGCCCCCGCCTTTGCGACGGGCGGCTTCACCTGCAGGCCGGTGTCTGGCGCCGGACCGGTGTTGACCCTGGCCGTCGGCCACACGGCTGTGGCTTCGGTGATTTCGGCGGGGCTTAGCGACAGCCGGGCCAGGCTCACGGTGGGGCAGAGCTGGATCGACTGGCGCTACCTTTGGCTCGACCTGGTCGATGCAAATGCGGTTCGCGTCGAAGCCAGATTACGGGCGGTCTTTCAGCCGAAGCTGAGAGGCCGGCCCGCAATCGGCACCCTGGTGCGCGGCGGGCGGACGTACCGGGTTCGCTGCGACGAGTCCTAGAGCGCCGCCTTGAGGGCGTCGGCGAGGTCGGTCTTTTCCCAGGGAAAATAATCGCCCTCGGCGGTGCGGCCGAAATGGCCGTAGGCGGCGGTGCGGGCGTAGATCGGCTTGTTGAGGCCGAGATGGGTGCGGATGCCGCGCGGGGTGAGGCCGCCAAGCGCCTCGATCTTCATGATCGCCGCTTCGATCTCCGCGTCGCCGACCGTGCCGGTGCCGTGGGTGTCGACGTAGAGCGACAGCGGCGCCGAAACGCCGATCGCGTAAGCGAGCTGGATGGTGCAGCGCTGGGCGAGGCCCGCCGCGACGATGTTCTTGGCGAGGTAGCGCGAGATGTAGGCGGCCGAGCGATCGACCTTGGTCGGATCCTTGCCCGAGAACGCGCCGCCGCCGTGCGGGGCCGCGCCGCCATAAGTGTCGACGATGATCTTGCGGCCGGTAAGGCCCGCGTCGCCGTCCGGCCCGCCGATCTCGAAGCTGCCGGTCGGGTTGATGTGGTAGACGGTCTCGTCCGACAGCAACGCGGCGGGAAGCACGTCGGCGACGACCTTCTTAACGTAGGCCTTGAGCTCGGCCTCGCCTTCGCCCTCGTCATAGCCCTTGCCATGCTGGGTGGAGACCACGATCGCGGTGGCGGCGGCCGGCTTGCCGTCCTCGAAGCGCAGCGTGACTTGGCTCTTGGCGTCCGGCTCCAGGAACGGCGCCGCGCCGGAGTGCCGGTCGGCGGCCATGCGCTCGAGAATCTTGTGGCTGTAATAAAGGGTGGCGGGCATGAGATCGGGCGTTTCGTCGGTTGCGTAGCCGAACATGATGCCCTGGTCGCCGGCGCCTTCGTCCTTGTTGCCGGACGCATCGACGCCCTGCGCGATGTGAGCGCTCTGCGGGTGGAGGTTGTTCTGGAAGGTCAGCTTTTCCCAGTGGAAGCCGTCCTGCTCGTAGCCGATGGCGCGCACGGTGGCGCGAACCGTCTGCTCGATCTCCTCGGGGACGCCGGGCGCCCAATTGCCGGCTTCGTCCATGATGCCCTTGCCGCGGATTTCACCGGCGAGGACGACGAGCTGGGTGGTGGTCAGCGTTTCGCAGGCGACTCGCGCTTCCGGGTCCTTGGACAGGAACAGATCGACAATGGCGTCGGAGATCTGATCGGAAACCTTGTCCGGATGGCCTTCGGAAACCGACTCGGAGGTGAAGAGATAGTTGCTGCGCATGGGAGAATGCTGGCCTTCCGTGAGAGCGGTTCGATTGAGAAAGCGGATATAAAGATATCCTTATATGCGCGGCTCCCTAGCGCGCTTCGCCGGGCTTCGCAATGGCTTGCGCCCGGCGGCCCACGAGCAGTGCGCCGAGTGCGAGGAGCAACGCGAAGCCTAACGGCAGGACGTTGCCGAGCCGGGCGAAGAGCGTCGGCGGCAGCGGCGCGGGCAGCATCGCATCGATCACCCCGGGGCGGCGCCACGGCAGGCTTTGGAGAAGCGCGCCTTTGGCATCGATCACGGCCGAAATGCCGGTGGGTGTGGAGCGGAGGATTGGAATGCCCTCTTCTAGCGCGCGGAGCCGGGCCTGGGCGAGGTGCTGCGGCGGGCCCCAGCGGCCGAACCAGGCGTCGTTGGACGGATTGAACAGGAAATTGGGCCGGTTGCTCCGATCCACCACCTGGCCCGAGAAGATGATCTCGTAGCAAAGCTGGAAGCCCGCCTTGCCGACCACCGGCAGGTTCAGCGTCTGCGGCCCCGGGCCAGGATCGAAATCCACGTCGCCCGGCGCGAGGCGGGAAAGGCCGATCGCCGACAGGATCGGCCGCATGGGGAGATATTCGCCGTACGGGACGAGGTGCGCCTTGTCGTAGCGGGCGTGGATGCCGCCGGCGCGGTCCATGGCGAAGACGCTGTTGGTAGCGCTGGTGACGTCGAGGCCATCGCGGGACTGCCAGGTGACTCCGCCGGTGAGCAGCAGGTCGGCCGGACCCATCATCCGTCCGACCCGGCGGCGCAGCATCGCGCCTTCCTGCTGCATGCGCCGGTCAGCGAGGCCGTTCTGGAGCGGGCGGGTGACCGCGGCTTCCGGCCAGAGGAGCAGGCGCGGGGCGCCCTTCCCAGCCTGCGACATGCCGGCCAGCCGGGCCTCATTGGTCTCGATGAAGTCTTCGCGCCATTTGTCTTGCTGGCCGATATTCGGCTGGATGATGCGCAATGCCGTGGCGGTGGGCGGCGGCGCGGCGGGCGCGGCAAGCAGGGCAAGACCTGTGGCGACCGCGACGCCGCCGAGCAGGGCCGAGGCTTCGCGCCAGCGCTTGAGGGCGAGGAGGAGAACAGCGCCCGCGACGAGCGCGGCGATGCCGGACAGACCGTAGGTGCCGAGCCAGGCGGCGAGGCGGGATACCGGCGTCGGCAGCAGCGCAACGCCGAGCGGGTTCCAGGCGAAGCCGGTGAACATGGTCGCGCGCAGCCATTCGGTGACGATCCAGGCGGCGGCGAAGGTCAGGGCCAGGCGCAGCGGGTGGGAGCGTCCCCAGCGCCAGGCGAGGCCCGCCGCCGCCGCCGGATAGACGGCGAGATAAAGCGAAAGGAGAACCACCGCGACCCAGCCGAGCCAGGCGGGCATCGCCTCCTGATAGGTGAAGGCGGTCGCGATCCAGTTCAGGCCGACCGTGAAATGGCCAACGCCGAACCACCAGCCGCGCGCAAGCGCCGAGCGCAGCCGCGGCGCTTCGCGCACCAGCCACAGCAAAAGCGCAAAGGCGGCCAGCGTGACCGGCCACAGGCCGAGCGGCGCGAAGCCGCTGGCGCTCGCCAGGCCGGCGGCCAAGGCGAGGACATTACGGCGCATCGATTGTAGACGACGCAAGAGTCACAAAGGTTACGAGTGGCACAAGTGGCACATGGATTCACGGGGGGGCTCTACCCCAAAAGCAGCCTGCCCCAGGCAGGGGGAGGGTCGGAAACGGAGATGGCGGTCGATGCCCATCCGCCCCATGTGGCGGACGAAGTCCTATTTTCCAAGCGCCGAAACCATGACGCCGCCGCGGCGATCCGCTAAGGGGCGTGCATGACCCAGCTTCCCCCCTTTCACCTCGCCTTTCCCGTTCACGATATCGACGCGGCGCGCCACTTCTACGGCGGCCTGCTCGGCTGCCCGGAAGGCCGAAGCGCGCCCGAGTGGATCGACTTCGACTTTTTCGGTCACCAGATCGTCGCCCACCTCAGCCCCGATGCGCGGCCCCGTGCGCACACCAATCCGGTAGACGGCCACGACGTGCCGGTGCCGCATTTCGGAGCCGTGCTCGGCATGGCGTCGTGGGAAGTGCTTGCCGAGAAGCTGAAGCTGGCCGGGGTGGAGTTCGTAATCGAACCGACGGTGCGCTTCCGCGGCGAGCCGGGGGAGCAGGCGACGATGTTCTTCCTCGACCCTTCCGGCAACGCGCTGGAGATCAAGGCGATGGCGAACCCGGAAAATCTGTTCGCGCGGTAACTCTATTCCTCCCCGTTATTCCTCCCCGTTTGCGACGCAAATGGGGAGGGGAACCACCCGAAGGGTGGTGGAGGGGTAGAAGGCAGGCCTTCGCCGTCGCGCGCCCTGATACTCAGCTCGAGGCAGTTACCCCTC
>DASWMM010000454.1:0-17758 GCA_036399755.1 Allosphingosinicella sp. | reverse complement strand
CGTGTCGACCAGATCGAACATCGCGCCCATGTCGATCAGGCCTTGGCGGATCGTGCGGTACACCATGCCGAGCAGATCGAGCGGGCGGAACAGCTGGCTGAGCAGGGTCGACACCAGCACGACGTTGCCGGCGGTGAAGCGCCCCTGGCTCCAGCCGATCACGACCAGCAGCATGCCGCCCGCCATCATCAGGTTGGTGATCGCCGACTGGCCGATGTTGAGCCAGGCCAGCGAGCTTTCGTTCTTTACCGCGGCGTTGGCGAACGTCTTCATCGCGTCGCCGTAGCGCTTGGCCTCGCGATCCTCCGCGGTGAAGTATTTCACGGTTTCGTAGTTGAGGAGCGAGTCCACGGCGCGGCCGATCGCCTGGTTGTCGACCTCGTTCATCTCGCGCTGGAGCTTGGAGCGCCATTCGGTGACGAAGCGGGTGAAGGCGATATAGGCGACCACCATCACCACCGTCGCGACCACCAGCCCCGGCCCGAACTTCACCCCGAAGATGATGCAGATGGCGATCAGCTCCAGGATGGTCGGCGCGATGTTGAAGAGGAGGAAATAGAGCATCATGTCGATGCTCTTGGTGCCGCGCTCGACGATCTTGGTGAGTGCGCCGGTGCGCCGTTCGAGGTGGAAGCGCAGGCTCAGGCGGTGGACGTGGCGGAAGACGTTCTCGGCGAGGCGGCGGGCGGCATCCTGGCCGACGCGCTCGAAGATGGCGTTGCGCAGATTGTCGAACAGCACGCCGGCGAAGCGGGCGCCGGCGTAGGCAACGACAAGGGCCATTGCGAGCTGGGCGCCGGCCGCGCCACCGGCCGACATGCCGTCGATCGCCCCTTTGTAGGCAAACGGCATGAGCAGGGTCGCGCCCTTGGCGATGAACACCAGGATGACGGCGATCACGACGCGGGCGCGAAGGCCGGGCGCATCGGAGGGCCAAAGGTAGGGCAGGAAGCGCCTGAGGGCGCCCCAGCCGGGCTTTGCATTGGTATCGGGGGATTCAAGCGGACGCATCACCACTTAAGTAGGTGCGCGCCGACACGAACCCAAGCGGTTGGGCCTAGAGACAGCTTCAGGCTGCAACAATTGACACGTGAAATCGCCGTTCGCGGCACAGCCGCGCCACCAGCCGGAGCTAGACCCATGGTCACGGCCATTCCGGCCGAAGACACAAACCGCCTTTCGCAAGATCGCCTGCGTAACGATTGGAACGGCGAGCATAAACAGGGGTTTGGCTGATCATGGGACCTGCAACCTTTCTTATCGCGATCATGGGCTGCGGCGAAGCCGAGGCTCCCTGCCAGCAAGTGCGGACGCTCGAGTCCCGCTACGAAAGCCAGGCGGCCTGCACCGCGGCCACCGACCAGGCGTTGCTGTCCAACTCGGATGCGGATTACCCGGTGATCGTTGCCCAGTGCGTTGCCGCCGGCAAGGCGCTGCCGCCGCTCAAGGCGAACGCGGTCAAGCTGCCGGAGGGCGGCACCGCTCAGGTCAAGGTCAGCCCACTCCGCTCCTGAGCGATATTCGCCGAACGCCAGGCTTACGGGCGCAGCGGCGTTCCGTTCGCGCTTCGGCACGACGTGCCGATCCTCTGAACCCCTCCTGGGCTTGATGCTGTCCTGACCGGCCAGCGGTTTTCCCTTTGTTTTAAGTTGGTAGCCAACCGCTTCGGGGCGTGTATTGTGCCCGCCGAGCCGTTCGCGACTCGAACTTTCAGGGGGAATTACTATGAATAAGTCCATTCTGGGCGGCGTATCTGCTGCCTGCATCATGCTGCTCGCCTCAACCGCGGCCGTTGGTCAGTCGCAACCGATGATGGTTGGGGTCGAGGCCGCCACCGGGCACAGCCTCAAGCAAGGCACGGAAATTCGGCTGGAGACGGTTGTTGAACTGAGTTCGAACCGCAGCCGGGTCGGCGACCGCATCGATCTGGAAGTGCGCGAAGCCGTTCAGCTCGACGGCCAGACCGTGATCCCCGCCGGCACGCGCGCAGTCGGCGAAATCACGCGGCGCAAGGACAGCGGCATGTGGGGCAAGGCCGGCAAGCTGGAATTCAAGCCGCTGCACTTGAAAATGGGCGATCGCCTGATCCAGCTTTCCGCCAGCAGCTCCACCGGGGACAAGGGCAAATCGGGCACCGCGGGCGTCGTCGCCGCGGTGGTTTTCCTTCCGGTGGCCGGCTTCTTCGTGAAGGGCACATCGGCGAAGATTCCCGCCCGCACCGCGGTAACGGCGTATCTCGACGAGGACGTGCCCGTGATGTTCGCTGCCGCCGCGCCCGCCGCGCCGGCCGCGATCCTGGTTCCGGTGTCGCCGAACCGCTAAGCTCGCGGGGTGTCCCGCTCGTGGGGAGCGGGACACCTTTTCGATTTATCGAACGTAGCTCACCACTTCGAACTCGATTCCTTCGGGATCGAAGAAGTAAAAGCGCCGCCCGGGCTCGTAATCGCCGTGGGAGAAGGGCGTCAGGCCGGCGGCCACCACCCGTTTCTCGGTGTCTTCGAGATCGTCCACTTCCACCGCGATGTGATTGAGCGGGCGGCCCTTGGCGTGGCGTTCCGCTGGGCCCAGGGGCGGCAAGGCAGAGTAGAGCGCCAGATATTGCGCTTCGGTGCCGATGTGGATGGTGCGGCCGCCGTTGATCGCCGGGCCTTGCCAGCGGCGCTTCCAGCCGAAGATCTGCTCGATCAGCACTGCGGCCCGTTCGTTGTCGCGGACGGTGACGTTGACGTGTTCGATGCGCGGCTCTGCCATTGCGGTTGCTCCCTTGGTTGCAGGTCGATTTGCGAGTCGTACAAGCTCAAGCTAAGGTGAGGTCAAGCTTCATCTGGGGAGGGGAAAATGGCGGTTTCGGCGTTGCTGACCATCGGCGATCTGGCGCGGCGGACCGGCCTTTCGGTGTCGGCGATCCGCTTCTACGAGAGCCGCGGGCTGGTGAGCGCGGTCCGCACGTCGGGCAACCAGCGGCGCTTCCTGCGGTCGGACATTCGCCGCCTCTCCTTTGCGCTGATCGCCCAGCGGCTGGGCCTCACGCTGGGCGAGATCCAGGCGGAGCTTGCCACCCTGCCGCAGGGACGTGCGCCGACGCAGGGGGATTGGGAAGGGATCAGCCAGCGGGTGCGGGCGGCGCTGGACGAGCGCATCGCGATGCTGGAGCGGACCCGCGACCGGCTGGATGGCTGCATCGGCTGCGGCTGCCTGTCGCTTGAGAAATGCGCGCTCTACAATCCCGCCGACCGGGCGTCCCAGGCGGGCGCTGGTCCCAGATTCCTGCTCGGCGACCGCCCATCGGACTTCGCCTAGGAACCGCCTCGGCGGGCGGCGGTTACCCTCTCGAACTCATCGAAAGGGCCACGCCATGAGCAAGAACCAGCACAATACCAGCAGCATGGATAAAACCATGAACCAGAACAACCAGATGTCCGACGATCCGGGCGACGGCAGCCGCAAGAGCTTCACGCTCGGCAAGGACGGCGAAACGCCGGTCGAGAAGGCGCCGGAAGGCGACAAGCAGGACCAGTCCACCATCGAGGCCTTCGGCGAGGAAGGCGCGGGCGTCGCGCCCAAGGAGTGAATTCGATGAGCGACACCCAAACCCTCGGCATGATCGACGAGGATGCCCTTCCCGGCCACGAAAGCCGGATGAAGGACAAGCCGGAATGGGAGCCGCGCTACCCCGGCTCCGGCCGCCTGGAGGGCAAGGTGGCGCTGATCACCGGCGCCGACAGCGGCATCGGCCGGGCGGTTGCCGCGCTGTTCGCCAGGGAAGGCGCGGATGTCGCGATCCTCTACCTGTGCGAGCATGACGACGCGGCCGAGACCAAGAGGATTGTCGAGGCCGAGGGCCGCCGCGCCGTCGCCATCCCCGGCGATGTCGGCGACAAGGACTTTTGCGAGCGCGCGGTCGCCGAAGCCGTGGCGAAGCTCGGCAAGCTCGACATCCTGGTCAACAACGCCGCCGAGCAGCACCCCGACACCGACATCCGCGGCATCACCGAGGAGCAGCTCAAGCGCACCTTTCAGACCAACATTTTCGGCTATTTCTTCATGGTGCAGGCGGCGCGCGGCCATCTGAAGAAGGGTTCGGCGATCATCAACACGACGTCGGTGACGATGTACCAGGGCGAAAAGCAGCTGCTCGATTATTCGGCCACCAAGGGCGCGATCACCGCCTTTACCCGGTCGCTGTCCGAAAATTTGATCGAGGACGGCATTCGCGTGAACGCGGTGGCGCCGGGGCCGATTTGGACTCCGCTCAACCCGTCCGGCGGATCGACGCCCGACAAGCTGGCGACGTTCGGCGAGGACACGCCGATGGGACGGCCCGGCCAGCCCAATGAAGTGGCGCCAAGCTTCCTGTTCCTGGCCTGCGAGGATTCGAGCTACATGTCGGGCCAGGTGCTGCACCCGAACGGCGGCACGATCGTCAACGGTTAGGGCGCCAACGGCTAGGGGCTTACGCAATGGCGGCTTTTTCATGCTATAGCGCCGCCCGAAACATGGGGGCTTAGAGGTTTATGGGACGGATCATCCTTGGCATCGTGCTGGGCGTCGTTGCCGCGTTCGCGACCATCTGGGCGCTGGAGATGGTCCACCACATGATCAACCCGATCCCGGGCGACGTGCGCCTGACCGACATGGACAAGCTGCGGGACTTCACCCGATCGTTGCCGCTGGTTTCGCAGCTCTTCATTGCCGGCGGCTGGCTGCTTGGCAGCATCGCCGGCGGAGTAGTGGCGGGGCTGGTTTCGCGGCGCGAGGGGCCGATCCTGGGGGTCGCCGCCGTGGTGGCGGTTGCCGGGCTGCTCAACGTTCTTTGGTTGCCCCACCCGCTGCTTCTCCAGATCGGTTCGGTGGCGGCGCCGGCGCTCGGCGCGCTGATCGCCCGGGCGCTGGTTCGAAAGCGCCTGACGGCACCGGTGGCCGCGGCGACGGCGGGGTGACCACCCATCGCACCTTTGACGCATTCTGGCTCTTCTACCTGAGAGAGCATAGCCGGCCGCGGACCCGTGCGCTTCATTATGCCGGCACGGCGCTGGTGCTGCTTCTCGCCGGCGCTGCAATTCTGACCGGCAATTGGTGGATCGCCGCCTTGCTGCCGGTTGCGGGCTACGGCTTTGCCTGGACCGCGCATGCGGCGGTGGAGCGCAACCGGCCGGCGACCTTTACCTACCCGCTCTGGTCGCTCGCGGCCGATTTTCGGATGTTCTTTCTATGGGCGAGCGGCCGGCTCGGCCCCGAGCTTCGGCGGGCCGGCGTGACAAGGGGAACGGTTTAATGCCGGTTGACGATCCGGGCTTCGAACGGGCGCTCACCAAGCTGCGCATCCGCGATGCGCTGAGCGGCGAGGAAGAGGCGGTGCTGCGCGATGCGGTGGTGGAAGTGCGCGAGCTGCCCGCCGCCAAGGTGGTCGTCCGCGCCGGAGCGACGGTCGGCCATTCCACATTGCTTTTCGACGGCCTGTCGTGCCGCTACAAGGATCTGGTCGACGGGCAGCGGCAGATCATGGAGCTGCACGTTCCCGGCGATTTCCTGGACCTCCACAGTTTCCTTCTGAAGCAGCTCGATCACAGTGTCGGATCGATCACGCCGGTGCGCTTCGGCATCGTTCCGCACGAGAAGTTGCGCGCGATATCGGAAAGCCATCCGCACCTTACCCGGATGCTGTGGTTCTCGACGCTGCTCGATTCGGCGGTGCACCGGGAAAAAATACTGTCGATCGGCAGGCGCGACGCGCTTTCCCGGATCGCCCACCTGCTGTGCGAACTGTATGTGCGGCTGGAAACCGTCGGGCTCGCCTCCGGCCATCGCTACAAGCTCGGGCTGACGCAGAGCGACCTGGCCGATGCGAGCGGCCTTACCTCCGTGCACGTCAACCGCATGCTCAAGACGCTGCGCGACGACGGGCTGCTCACCTTCCGCGGCAACGAGGTGGTGATCCACAATTGGGATGAGCTTGCCCGCCGCGCCGAGTGGGATCCGAGTTACCTGCACCTCGACTGCCAGCCGCGCTGACGCCGGGCGGGACGTTTTAGAGGTTCACAACCTCGAACGGCACGCGCTCGAGCATCCGCTCAGCGAGCATCGCGCGGTGGCAGACCGGCGCTTCCTTTTCATAGCACAGCAAGGCGGCGCGGCGCTCGCCGGCGGCGTCCAGCGCCTGCTCCAGCGCGAGCAGGGCTTCGGGGGTTTCGAGCTGGCCGGCGTAGATGGCGCGCATTTCGGCGGTGCGGCCGGCGCGGGCAGCCTCGCGCCCTGCGGCGGGCGTGCCGAGCGGACGCAGGTGCAGGTAATCGATGCCCCGTTCGGCGAGGCCGTTCCTGAGCGCTGTCTTTGAAAAGCCCGGACGGCGCGAGGCGGCCACGGCGCGAACGTCGATGAGGAGTTCGATGTGGGCGGAGGTGAGTTCGCCGAGGAACTCGTCGACTGTCTTCGATTCATAGCCGATGGTGAAGAGCTGTTTCAGTCGAACAGCTCCTCGAGAAAGCTTTTGCGGCGTTTCTTGTGGGGGTGGTGGCCGTAGCCGCTTTGGTGATGCTGCTGCTGACCGGCCCAAGGGTTGCCCTGCGGCGGGTAGGGTGCTTGCGGCGGCTGGGGGGGCGGGGGGGCCTGAGGGGGGTCGGCCGGTTCGGACGGGGCGCTGCGTTCGATGATCTTGTCGAGCTCGCCGCGATCCAGCCAGACGCCGCGGCAGGTGGGGCAATAATCGATCTCGATATTCTGCCGCTCGCTCATCACCAGGGCGGTGCCGTCGATTGGGCAGGCCATTGGTCCGCTGCGATTCACCATCGGTGTTTGCTCCTTTTGCTGACTTCAGACCTAGGGAGCCGGCGCCGCCACCGCAATGGCGCGGCGCCTGACAGCTTTGTTCGATTTCGCACGCCAAGGCTTGGGAATTTTTACCAACTCGCGGCGGGCGCGGTTTGGCCGCCGTGCCCTGCGGTGCGGCGGGATTGGCGGATTTCAGCCGTTTATTGCACTTGGCACGGCGGATGCAAAGCTGTTGGCATCGCTGCCGGATGGTCCGGACGGCGCCACACAGGGAGAATATCAATGACCTTCAACTTCGCCAATGTGCAGCAGATCGCCCTTTCCGCCGTCGGCGCGCTTCTCGCCGCTTCGCTGTTCATTTCCGCCGCCGTCGGCCCCGCCGGTCAGATCATCTGACCGCCGGTACCTTCCCAACCTTCACCCAATTTGCATCAGGACCCAGACAATGACCTCCGCCTCCGATTTCGCCACCGACAAAGCCAATGGCAAGATGATGGGCGTGTGCGCCGGCCTTTCCCGCAGCACCGGCATCGACGTGACGTTGGTGCGGGTCGCCGCGGTGGTCGCCACGCTCTGCCTCACCGGCCTCACCATCCCGGTCTACCTCGTCGCGGGCTTCGTCGCCCCCGACCGGGTCTAGGGAGGCGAGAATGGCCGACTCGCTTTACCGCGCCTGGATGCGCCGGCTGCAGCACTTCCTTGGCTGCCCGGCGCCCCGCCGCCAGGAGACCCCCCGCACCCGCGCCGGCTGAACGCGGCGGAGCATTGCCCCAAGGCGCCAGTTCGTGACACAACGGCGCCATGCGCATTCCACCCACCCTCCTCGCTTTGCTTGCTTTTTCCGCCTGCGCGACGAGCGCCACGGCGGCCAAGATCGAAGGGCGGGACTGGCGCGCCCAGGATGTGAACGGCGTTCCCGTCACCGGCGACCGGCCGCCGACCCTTCGCCTGCAAGGCAAGCGCGCCACCGGCAACGCGGGCTGCAACAACTTCGCCGGCAGCTACAAGCTCAAGTCCGGGCGGATCGAGTTCGGACCCGTGATAAGCACCCGCATGGCCTGCGATCCCGCCGTGATGGAGCAGGAGAGGCGGTTCATCTCCATCCTCGCCGCGGCGAGCAGCTTCACCCGCTACGGCAATGGCAGCCTGTCGCTGATCGCGCCCGATGGCCGCGCCATTCGATTCCGGCCGGTGCGTTAAGAACGTGACGAGCGCCGGCCGGCCGTTCTGGAAGACGCTGTATTTCCAGGTGCTGGTCGCGATCGCGCTCGGCATTCTGGCCGGCTGGCTGTTTACGGACTTTGGACGCGCGCTGAAGCCGCTCGGCGACGGCTTCATCAAACTGGTCAAGATGATCATCACGCCGGTGATCTTCCTCACCGTGGTGACCGGCATTGCCGGGATGAGCGACCTAAAAGCGTTCGGCCGCGTCGGCGCCAAGGCGATGGCCTATTTCCTGACCTTTTCCACGCTCGCGCTGGCCGTTGGGCTGCTGGTCGGCAACATCGCGCGGCCCGGTGCCGGGCTCAACATCGATGCGGCGACATTGGATGCGGGCGCGGTCTCGACCTACGTCGGCAAGGCCAAGGAGCAGAGCGTCACCGACTTCGTCCTGCACATCATCCCCGACACGGCGATCAGCGCCTTTACCTCCGGCGAGATATTGCAGGTGCTGTTCGTCGCCATCCTGTTCGGAATCGCGCTGGCGCTGATCGGCGAGAAAGGCGAGCGCGTCCTCGGCACTCTGCGGACGCTGACCGCCATCGTGTTCCGGATGGTGCATATCGTGATGTATGCGGCGCCGATCGGGGCGTTCGGGGCAATGGCCTTCACCATCGGCCAGTACGGCATCGGCACGCTGAGCAACCTCGCGGGGCTGATCGCGACTTTCTATCTTACGTCGCTGCTGTTCGTGCTGGTGGTGCTTGGGCTCGTCTGCCGAGCGGCGGGCTTCTCGCTGTTCGGGCTGATCCGCTACATCAAGGACGAGCTGTTCCTGGTGCTCGGCACGTCGAGTTCCGAAAGCGCGATGCCGCTGCTGATGGAGAAACTGGAGCGCGCCGGCTGCCCGAAGCCGATCGTCGGCCTGGTGGTGCCGACCGGTTATTCGTTCAACCTGGACGGCACCAACATCTACATGTCGCTTGCCGCTTTGTTTATTGCGCAGGCGACGAACACGCCGCTGAGCCTGGGCGACCAGATGTTGCTGATGGCGGTGGCGATCCTGAGTTCCAAGGGTGCGGCGGGGGTGACCGGATCGGGGTTCATCGTGCTTGCCGCTACCCTTTCGGTGGTGCCCTCGGTGCCGGTGGCCGGCATGGCGCTGATCCTGGGCGTGGACCGCTTCATGAGCGAGTGCCGGGCGCTGACCAACTTTACCGGCAATGCGGTGGCGACGTTCGTTGTCGCGCGCTGGGAAGGCGTGCTCGATTACGAGCGGCTGCGGGCGGCCTTTGCCGGGCTCGGCGGTGAACTGACCGAGGCGGAAAGCGACGCGCTGCAGATCGACGAACGGAGCGACGTGCCCGCTGCCTGACGGCCGGCCGACCACTCCCCGTCACCCGCGCGAAAGCGGGGGTCCCGCTTCTTCTCACCTCTCGCTCCAAGAAGAAGAAGAAGAAGAAGCGGGATTCCCGCTTTCGCGGGAATGACGGTCGTTTCCGGAATGACGACTAGAGTTTGATCGGAAGGAAGATGCCGAGGATCGCCAGCGCTGCCGAAATTGCAGCGACGATCAGGGCTACACGTGCCACTTGCGCCGCCTGACGGGCTGCGGCTTCGGCCTGCTTGAGGCGGGTTTCCGGATCGGCGCTCAACCCTTTGCCTTGCGGCGGTGGGGCATGTGATCCTGGCGCACCCGCAGCGAACGGGCGGCGAGGCGGATTTCGTAGAGGAAGAGCAGCAGGCCCACGGTCAGCAGCGACATCGCAAGAATGAACAGGATGGCGAGCGGCCGGCCCCAGGCGATGTCGGCCAGATCGGCAACGAACAGGATTCCGACCACCAGGCAGACGAACAGGGCGCTGGCCGTGCAGGCGCTGATCGCCTGGTTGACCACCGTCATGCGCCGGTCGAGCAGCACCAGCTCCGCGGCCGCGCGTTCGCGGCGCGATTCGTCGAGCGATTCGAACTCATCTTCCATCACTCGGGCGCGGTCCACCACCCGGGCGAGGCGCTGGGCGAGGACGTTGAGGATCGCGCCGATCCCGGCGAGCAGGAAAACGGGCGCGATCGCCAACTGGATGAGGTGACCGATCGCGGAAACGGGTGTGGGCTGCAGCATCGCCAGCCCGCTTAGCACAAGTGAAGCGCGGCGCATCGCCCCTTGCGGCACCGTAGCGGCGCGTTACACTGTATCATCGTTTAAAGGAGTAATCGCCATGCGTTGCCTCGCTTTGCTTGCCCCCGCCCTTCTCCTGTCCGCCTGCACCGGAAGCGAGCCCAATCCGCTGCGCGTCAAGAGCGGGGAAACGCTTCTGCAGGTCAGCGCCACCGGCCGCGCGGAGACGGCGCCGAACGAAGCGCGCTTCTCGGCCGGGGTGGAGTCGATCGGCGCCAATGCCGGGGAGGCGAGCCGGCGGAACAACGAGACGATCAACAAGGTGCTCGCCGCGCTCGACGCGCTGGGCGTGAAGAAGGAGGATGTGCAGACCCGGCAGGTGTCGCTGCAGCGCATCACCTACGGCGCCAACAAGGGCCGATTCCAGGCGAGCAACATGATCTCGGTGCGGATGCGCGACGTTGCGAAAGCAGGCGAGGCGATCGCCGCCACCACCGATGCGGGCGCCAACGTGCTTTCCGGGCCAGACCTGACGGTGGGCGATCCGGAGACGGCGCGCAACGGCGCTTATGCCAACGCCTTCAAGGCGGCGCGCTCCCGGGCGGAGGCCTATGCCGGGGCTGCGGGGCTCAAGGTGGTGCGCGTGCTGACCATCCGCGACGGTGCTCAGAGCTATGGCCGTGGCAGCACCGCTTACGACGCGGTGGCGATGGAAGTGGCACCGCCACCCATCGAGCAAAGCTCGGCGCCGATGATCCGGCCGGGCGTCAACACCAGCGAGGTCTCGGTGCAGGTGGATTTCGCACTGGCGGCGAAGTAGCGGGGGCGGGCGCGGCGCGGCTGTTCATCGCCGGGAGCGCAAGCTAAGGCGTCCGCCATGACCGCCGCCGCACTCGAAATCCGCGATCTCCAGAAAACCTATGCCGGCGGCAAGCGCGCGCTCGAGGGCGTGACGCTGGACGTGCCGCGCGGGCAGATCTTCGGGCTCCTCGGGCCGAACGGCGCCGGCAAATCGACCATGATCAACATCCTTGCCGGGCTGGTGAACAAGACCGGCGGGTCGGCGTCGATCTGGGGCTTCGACATCGACAAGCACCCGCGCAACGCCAAGGCGTCGATCGGAATCGTGCCGCAGGAGATCATCTTCGATCCGTTCTTCACGCCCAAGGAGACGCTGGAGATCCAGGCGGGTCTGTACGGCGTCAAGAAAGGCGACCGGCGGACGATGGAGCTGCTGCGCGCCGTGCACCTGGAGGACAAGGCGGAGGCCTATTCGCGCACCTTGTCGGGGGGCATGAAGCGCCGGCTGCTGGTCGCCAAGGCGATGGTGCATTCGCCGCCGATCCTGGTGCTCGACGAGCCTACCGCGGGCGTCGATATTGAGCTTCGCCAGCAGCTTTGGGAATATGTGCGGAGCCTCAATGCCCAGGGCGTGACGGTGGTGCTGACCACCCACTATCTCGAAGAAGCCGAGCAGCTTTGCGACCGGATCGCGATCATCAACCACGGCCGGCTGATCGCCAACGAGACCACGAAAACCCTGGTGGGCATGGCGCAGGAGAAAGCTGTGGAAGTGACGGTGGACCGCGATCTCACCGCGGCGCCGGTTGCGTCCTGCTTCGACAAGATCGAGCTCAAGGGCGAGCGGACGCTTGCGATCACCTACCGCAAGGACCGGGTGAATGCCGGCGAGGTGCTCGCCGCGCTGCAGCAGAGCGGCCTCGGCATCGTCGACGTCTCGACGCGCGAGGCGGACCTCGAAGACGTGTTCCTGAATCTGACCCGCGCCTCGAATGCGGGCGGCTGACGCGCTCCATTTTCCCCTCCCTGCAAGGGAGGGGACAAAGGGGTGGGTGCGCGCGTGTGCGCGCCTAAAAGACTCTTACCGCACCGCCGCGGAGCAGACCGACGGCATCGAGCCGCCGGCCTGCTCACCCACCCCCGGCCCCTCCCTTGCAGGGAGGGGAGGTTGATTCACGCATATGACGTGATCGTGATCGGCTCCGGCGCTGCCGGCTTGTCCGCCGCACTCACCCTTGCACCGCACCTCAGGGTGGCGGTGCTTGCCAAGGGGGAGATTTCGGACGGGTCGACCGTCTGGGCGCAGGGCGGGATCGCTGCGGTGCTCGAGCCGGGCGACAATTTCGACAGCCATATCGAGGACACGATGATCGCCGGCGCCGGGCTGAACCGGCGCGAGGCGGTGGAGTTCGTGGTGGAAAGCGCGCCGGCGGCGATCGAGCGGCTTGCGGCGATGGGCGTGCCGTTCGATTCGGGCGGTGAGGAGCGCTGGCACCTGACCCGGGAGGGTGGGCACAGCCACCGGCGGATCGTTCATGTCGCCGACGCGACCGGCCGGGCGGTTCAGCAGGCGCTTGAGAAAGCCGCGGCCGAGCACCCGAACATTAGCCTGATCCCCAACATGGCCGCGATCGACCTCGTCACCAGCCGGCACGTCGAAGGGGGCAGCACCGAGAAGCGCGTGTGGGGCGTGTATGCGCTCGACCGGGTCAAGGGCGGCGTGTCGCTGTTCACCGGCCGGGCGACGATCCTGGCTTCGGGCGGGGCGAGCCGGGCGTGGCTCTATTCGACTAACCCCAAGGGCTCGACCGGGGACGGCATCGCCATGGCCTGGCGGGCTGGCTGCCGGGTAGCGAATATGGAAATGAGCCAGTTCCACCCGACCTGCCTCTACCATCCCGAGGTCAAGAACTTCCTGATCACCGAGGCGATGCGCGGCGAAGGCGGGCAGCTCAAGATCCCCGGCAGCGGCCACCGCTTCATGCCGGAATTCGACGCCCGCGCCGAGCTTGCGCCGCGCGACATCGTGGCGCGGGCAATCGACCATGAGCTGAAGCGGCTTGGGCTCGATTTCGTCCACCTCGACATCTCGCACCGCGATCCCGAGTTCATCCGCGCGCACTTCCCGACCATCGCGGCGCGATTGGCCGAGCCCGACATCGGCATCGACATCATCACCCAGCCGATCCCGGTCGTGCCCGCGGCGCACTACACCTGCGGCGGAGTCATGGTGGATCTCGACGGAAAGACCGATTTGCCGGGCCTCTATGCGGCGGGAGAAGTGACAATGTCGGGGCTGCACGGCGCCAACCGGCTGGCGTCGAACTCGGTGCTCGAATGCCTGGTCTTCGGTGTTGCGGCCGCGCAGGACATCAATCGCGGCTGGGCGAGCCTGGAGGCGGTGCCCGCCATCCGCCCGTGGGACGAAAGCCGGGTCACCAATTCCGACGAGGAGGTGGTCGTCCACCACAATTGGCAGGAAATCCGGCGCTTCATGTGGGACTATGTCGGCATCGTCCGCACCACCAAGCGGCTCGAGCGGGCGCTTAACCGGGTGAACCTCCTGAAGGACGAAACGCAGGAATATTACGGCCACTTCCGGGTCACGCCGGACCTGATCGAGCTTCGCAACCTGGTGGAGGTCGCCGGCCTGATCGTCCGTTCCGCGCTTGCCCGCAAGGAGAGCCGCGGGCTTCACTTCACGCAGGATTATCCGGACATGCTGCCCGAGGCCGTCGATACGGTGCTGACGCCGTGAAGATGCTTCGGCTCCTACCTCTGCTCGCGCTCCTCGGCGCCGCGCAGCCGGGCACCGAGGATGAAGCGTCGCTTGGCACCTACCGGTGCACGATCCGGTCTGGCCCAGGCAGCCCGGTGGACATCACCCAAAAGGTGGATGCCTCCGGCCGGATTCTGGAAACAGACGCAAGCTGGGTCGAGCCGACCGCCTACACCCTCCATCCGCGGAAAAAGGGTGCGCCGGAGCCTTTTGAGAGGGGCTATATGACGATCAGCGTCAACGGCCGCCAGTCGCCGTCGAAGACCGAGCCGGGCTGGTTCGATCTCGGCGGCGCCAAGGTGCAGATCACCGTGGTGACGCCGGGGAAGCTGCGCGGCGCGACGGCGATCGTCTTTCGCCGCCCGTCCCGCGTCGGCGAACGCTACGAGGATGGGCTATCGCTGCTTGCCGACAGTTCGAAGCACGTGCCCTGGACGATCGCTGCCGTGCCTTACCGGGTGCTCGACGCCTTTGCCGACGACGAACGCGTACTTGAGTGGCAGCTTCTCCGCTGGGTCGGCGGCGACCTGCGCTGGAACCCGGAAGCGCAGGGCCGTTTCGACCTGCGTAAGGTGGACGCCTTTGCCGTATCCACGGAAGCGGCGCGGCCGGCGCTTGCCGAATTGCGTGCGGAGTACCGCACCCGCTGCCAGTTCCAGGCGCCCGCCGAGGAATCTTCCGACGATCAAATCTGAGCCGGGTCAGTAGCCTGCCTGGCTGTGCAGAAAGGCGAGTAGTGCGGGCTCCTCGCCGATCCGGTCGAGCACATCGACGATGGCAAGCGCGCCGTTGCGGCTGTTGGTGAGCACCACCGTGCCGCTCTTTGTGCGCGGGTTGAAGAACGCCAGGGTGAACTCGCCTTTGTCGGCGCCGGTGTGGAACAGGATGGTCTCGCCGTGAAAGCGCTGCACTTCCCAGCCCAGGCCGAAGCCGAGTTCGAGCGGGCAGGTCTTGGCCTTTTCGCCGGCGCAGTTTTCGGCGCGGGTGCTGGCCTGCACCTTCTTGCGCTCGGCGCGGATGGCGGGGGTGAGGCCCCTGCCCTCCATCGCGCGGATCAAGAAGCGGGCATAATCGGAGGCGGTGGTGTGGAGGTCGTCGGAGGCGAGATATGCCTGGTTCTGCACCGGGGCCACCGGCTTTCCTTCGGTGTTGGTGCCGAGCGCCACCCGGCCGGCGAACCAGGGGCGGCGGGTGTAGGAGGTGCTCTTCATTCCCGCGGGTTCGAAGACGAGCTTGCGGGCGAGCTCCTCGAACGGGGTGCCGGCCTTGCGGGCAGCGAAGCGGGAGACCCATTCATAGCCTTCGCCCGAATAGCCGACGCTTGTCCCGGGCGTGTAGGCGAAGGCGAGCTTGTTGTCGGCGGCGAGGAAGCGCCAGTTGGGAAAGCCGGTGCGGTGGCTGAGCGCGATACGGGGCGTGAGTAGCTTGTGGCGCGGATCGGCGGCAACGTCTGGATCGGTCCAGACGGGGTACATCGGCTCGTCCAGGGAGAAGCGCCCGGCGGAGGCGAGGCGAAGCACCACTTCGGCGGACACCGGCTTGGTGAGCGAAGCGACGTTGTAGAGCGTGTTGGGGGTGGCTGGGGCGCCGGGGCTTTGCTCGCCATAAGCGGCGGCGAAGACGATCCGGCCCTGTTTGATATGGGCGATGGAGACGCTCGGCACTTTGTGCTTGGCGAGGATCGCGGGCATGTCGCGCGCCAGCGTCACCTCGAGGGGCTCGGCGGCGGTGGCCGGGCCGGCGACGAGCAGGCAAGCGGCAAAACAGACGAACAGCTTCATCGCGCACCTCCCGTTGCGAACGTCAGGTGTGTTAGATCAATAATACAGCCTTGGTCAAGCGGCTAGCGGGCGAGGAAGCTCTTGAGGGCGGCGCGGAAGCGGGTGGGCTGATCGTACATGATCATGTGGCCGCTGTCGTCGATGCGCACGAGCTGGGTGCCCTTGCGGGGGGCGTAAGCGGCGGCGTAGCTGCGCTCGACGCCGGCGCGGCGCTGCGCGTCGATGCCGGCATACACCACAGTGAGCGGGGCGGCGATGCGGGGGAGTTCGGGGCCGAGATCGGTCAGCGCAAGCTCGTGGGTGGCGCGGGCGACGACGTCCTCGTCGCTGCCGTTCTCCGCATCCTCGGCATTGCCGAACATGCGGATTGCCGAGCCGATCAGGCGGCGCCCGTCCTCGCTTTGGCTGAGGCCGCGAAGGGCGTCGGCGAGGCCGCGCACGTCCGTTGCGGAGGCGCCGACCAGGCCGGCGGGCTGGGGCAGCATGTCGACCACCATCACCTTGCCGGCGCGGCCGGGATGGCGCGCGGCAACCAACATGGCGACCGTGCCGCCCATCGAATGGCCGACGAGGGATGCGCCGCGCAGGCGGTTGGCATCGATGTAGCGCGCGATCTCCGCAGCGAGCGGGGCGACCACTTCGCCCCGTGCATTGCCGCGCGCCGGAGCGCCAGCGAACCCGGCGACCTGGATGAGATGGTAGCGGTAGCCCGGAACGGCGTTGACTGTGCCGCGCCAGACTTCCTTGGAGGCGGTGAGGCCGGGGATGAGGATCACGTCGGGGCCAGAGCCGACCACTTCCACGGAGAAGCGCGTCGGGGCGAAGGGCTTGGGCGCCGATACACGCGCCTTTGCGGCCGGGGCTGTCTGTGCGGGGGCGAGCGAGGCGGCGCTACCCGCGATGGCGAGCGCGGCAGCGGTGAGCATGGTAAGCTTCATAGCGGCTTCCTGCCGGTCCGCGTTTGAACGCCACCTGACCCATTACCGTCACCCCCGCGAAAGCGGGGGTCCCGCTTGGGCAGAGCGCCGGAAAGAGGAGAAGAAGCGGGATTCCCGCTTTCGCGGGAATGACAGATTACCTCAGGAACTCTCGCAACGCCGTGCAGAATGCGACGGGTTGGTCGTGCATGATGGTGTGGCCGCTTTTCGGCACCGCGATGAGGCGCGTGCCGGGGCGGCGGGCGTAGGCGCGGGCGTAGACGCGGTCGATGCGGGGACGGGACAGGGTGAGGGGTTCGGGACAGGCATAGACCACCGTAAGCGGCGCGCGGATGCGGGGGAGTTCGGGGGTGAGATCGGTGGAGATGAGCTCCTCCAGCGATCGGCCCACAACCCCCGCGTCGCTGCGGGTCTCCAGCCAGTCGGCGCTCCCGAAGCGGCCGATCAGGCCTTTGAGATCGCGGCGCAAGCGATCCGCGCCCTGCACTTCGCTGCCGAGCAGCCTGGCGAGCGGCCGCACCGTTGCCGCGGAGGCGCCGGACAAGTGCGCGGGCGCGGGGATCATGTCGACCACCATCACCTTGCCCACCGCCTCGGGGTGGCGCGCGGCGAGCATCATCGCGATCGAGCCGCCCATCGAGTGGCCGACGACCGCCGGTCTGGTGAGGCGGTTGGCGGCGATGTAGCGGGCGATCTCCTCCGCGACCGGGGCGGCGACCTTGCCGCTTGCGTTGCCGCCCGCGGCGGTGCCGGCGAAGCCGAGGATTTGGACCATGTGGAAGCGGTAGCCGGGCATCGCCGCGACGGTGGAGTTCCAGATGCCGCGCGAGGCGGAGAGGCCGTGGATAAGGATCACGTCCGGCCCGCTGCCGCGAACGGCGACATGGATCCGGTTGGGGCGGAAGGGCGCGGCGGCGAGGACGGGCGCGGGCAGGGCTGCCGCGGCGGCGAGGGACAGACAGGCACCGAGAAAGGCTCTGCGACTCATGCCTGTCAGGCTACGCCGCGATGGTTAACGACTGCCACCTCGTAGAACCCGCACCTCGTCATGCCGGACTTGATCCGGCATCCACCTTCTTATTGCTGCTGCGTGGAAAAGAAGATGGACCCCGGATCAAGTCCGGGGTGATCGTAGGCAGGGCGGGCAACGCCCCTCAAAGACTGTTTGTGCCGCGCCGGGCATGGGCTAGACCCCCGCCATGGCCTCCCAGCACCTCTACCTCGTCGACGGTTCGAGCTACATCTTCCGCGCCTACCATCGGCTGCCGCCGCTCACCAACCGCCACGGCCTTAACGTCGGCGCGGTCTATGGCTATACGACCATGCTGTGGAAGCTCGCCGACGGGCTCAACAAGGCCGACGGCCCGACCCACATGGCGGTCATCCTCGATGCATCGGAATCGACGTTCCG
>DASWMM010000453.1:0-3141 GCA_036399755.1 Allosphingosinicella sp. | reverse complement strand
CCGGCCTGCTCTCGAACACGTTCGATTCCGGCATCGGCACGTTCGGCGTTCAGGTCGCCTACGCCCAGTCGGAGCTGGTCACCCGCACCGACGCATCGCAGATCACCGACCCGTGCTACCGCGCCCCGTCGCTTACCGCCGGCTGCCAGCGGGTGCTGCCGGTCGGCTCCGGCGGGATCGGCGGCGGCGCCCCGTTGTTCAACGAAAGCAACTTCCCGCCGTCGGGAAGCGTAATCGTGCCCAAGGGCGCGGGCGTTCGCACCACCGATCTGACCCGCGACCGCAAGGCCTATTCGGGCGTGCTGCAATGGGAAAGCCGCGACAAACGGGCGCTGGTCACGCTTGAATATCTGCGCGCCGAATCGGGCGGCCGGTTGAACGAATATGCGGTGCTGGCCCAGGTCAACGACGACGCGCTGTTCCCGGTCGTCGCGCCTGGCACGACGCCGACCTACCGCGGCCCGCAGGTCGACAGCATCACGCTGACCCAGAATTCGGGTGTCGCGATGGGCATCCCCACCGAGCTGCTCCGCTTCCAGCGCGAAGACGATGCAATGACCGAGGATTTCTCGCTCGACATCGACGTGTCGCCAACCGACCGCCTGAAGTTCAACATGGAGTTCCAGCACATCCGCTCCAACCGGAGCGAGAACGGCCTGATCGCCGCCAACCAGACCTTTGCGGACGTGGCGATCGACAACCGCGGCAAGACGCCGGTGGTGCAGTTCCTGCGGCCGGGCACGGCGACGTCGCCGGCCGGTTACTTCAACGACCCGGCGCTGACCTATTACTGGTTCATGATCGACAACCAGGTCCGCAACTCCGGCGAGCTCAACAGCATGCGGGTGGACGGCGAATATGACGTCAGCGACACCGGCTTCTTCCGCAAGGCGCGGTTCGGCGCGCGCTGGGCGGAGCGCAACCGGGTCACCCGCAGCGCGAACTTCTCCAACTGGGGCAACCTTTCCGCGCCGTGGCAGGGCCGCAACGGCGACTGGGGCTTCGCCGGCGTGGGGCCGGGCGCCTATGGCGGCGGCGCCTACATCTCGGACTTTCCCAACTTCGCGCAGGTCCGCAATCCGTTCGGCGACGACTTCCAGCGCGGCAGCGTGCCGGTGCCGATCGGCGACGGTTCGGCGTTCTTCTTCGGCGGCGACAATCTGGTCGAGGAATATCTGAGCGGCGTTACCGAGCGCCAGGCGCGCGAGATCAACGACTTCTCGCTTTCGCCCAACCGCTTCACGCCGATCTACAACCGCAACGGCGTGGTCGCCGGCACGCCGTTCCTGCCGGGCGAGATTTCGGACGTCGATGAAAGCACCTCCGGCGCCTATTTCAGGGCCGATTTCGCGCACGATTTCGACAACGGGATGACGCTCGACGGCAATATCGGCGTCCGTTACGTCAAAACGGAAATCCGCTCCGGCGGCACGATCAGCTTCCCGGCGGGCGATTTCTTCGACGTGGACACAAACGGAGACGGTATAAAGGACGGGGACGGCATCACCACCGTTCAGGAAGTGCAGGCATCCTGCGCCAGAACCCAGCCCGGGCAGCAGGCGCCGGGATATTGCAGTCTTTCTCCCGCCCGCCTCGCCCAGTTCGCGGCCTCCTTCACCGGGGATGTGGTGGACGACAGCGCCGCGATCCGGTTCAGCAACTGGCTGCCGAGCTTCAACGCCAAGCTGGACGTAGGCGACGGTTTGCTGTTCCGGGTTGCGGCCTCCAAGGCGATTTCGCGTCCCGATCTCGCCGCCTTCCGGACCGGCGGCGCCATTTTCGACAATACCGGAGACCTGCGCGCCTCCGGCACGCTCGAAACGGGGCCGCTGTTCCAGATCTTCACCGGCAACCGCCTGCTCCGCCCGATCCAGTCGTGGAACTTCGATCTTTCGGCGGAATGGTATTTCGACCGGGTCGGCTCCCTCACCCTCGCCTTGTTCGCCAAGGACATGAAGGGAATCGTCAACGACGGCGCCCTGGTCCGAACCTTCACCAGCCCCGGCGGCGTCTCGACCGACGTCGAAGTCAACGGACCTTCGAACAACGACAAAGGTCTCCTGAAAGGCGCGGAGCTCGCCTACCAGCAGACCTACGAATTCCTGCCCGGGCCGCTGTCCGGTTTGGGGTCGCAGCTCGTCTACACCTATGTCGATGCCGGCGATTTCAACAACTCGACGCTTGGCGCCGCGCAGAGCCCGTTCTCGCCGGGGCTGCCGCTTGCGGGCGTGTCCAAGCACACGGTCAACGCGGTCCTGTTCTACGAACATGGTCCGTTCTCCGCCCGCGCCGCGTACAATTGGCGGTCCGGCTTCCTGCAAACGCCGCGCGACGTGATCTTCCCCTTCTCGCCGATCTACGGCGAAAGCACCGGGCAGCTCGACGCGTCGATCTTCGTCACCGTCAACAAACGGCTGAAGCTCGGCGTTCAGGGCGTGAACCTGCTGGACGAGGTGACTCGAACCTCTCAGGTGGTCGACTTCGATGGGACAAGGGCAACGCGCTCCGCGTTCCGCAACGACCGGCGCTTCACCCTCTTGGCGCGCTTCGACTTCTGATCGGGGATACGTGTAAGACTAGGAGGCATGCCGGCGGCCGGCACGTTACCCGCGCGACACATGGGCGCCGGGAACCCCCGGGCGCGCGGCTTAAGGAGACGGAAGCAGGCTAATGGGCGGGCGGCGCGGAACAGTGACGATCAGGCACGTCGCGGCCGACGCCGGCGTGTCGCTGCAGACGGTGAGCCGGGTCATCAACAACGAGCCCAATGTCGGCGCGGAGACGCGCGCCCGCGTGCTGCTGGCGGTTGAAAAGCTCGGCTACGTCCCTTCGATCGCCGCCCAGCGCCTGGGCGGGCGGCGATCCTACCTGATCCTCGCCCTGAACGACCGCGACCGCACCATCGCCGAGTGGCAGGCGCGGCAGGGCGGCGACTGGGTCGATCAGATGCTGCTCGGCGGCATGCTGAAATGCGCCGAGCACGGCTACCGCATGATCCTCGAGCTGGTCGACACGCACAGCGATCAGATCGAGCGCGAGCTTGCCGCGACCATCGCCGCGCTGCAGCCGGACGGCGTGATCCTGACTCCGCCGCACTCGGAAAACCTGCAGATCCGCGACCTGCTCCACGCCCATGGCATT